>JALZDC010000006.1 GCA_030862755.1 Actinomycetota bacterium | reverse complement strand
AGCCACATGAGGACGGCGATCAATCCGATCACAGCCAGGATGGTCCAGATCATCTTTGGTCACCTCCCCCTGTTCCCCTGTCAGGTTCTCCCACCGTCCGTACCCGTCGGGGAAGGGGTTCACACATCGCTCCTCGTCGGGCGGAGCGTTCAGATGAGGGTGACCGGACGACCCGTCGCTGCTCGGTGACGGGGAGCTAGCACTCCCTGTTCGCGCGGATACAGTTCTGGATCAGGTTCTTCAGGACGGTCTGGTTCCACGCGTTGAAGAAGTCGGCGTGCATCGTATAAGGGGGGCCGCTCGCGAGCCTCACGCCGCTCCCGCTGCGGATCGGATAGACGATCGCCATCGTGAGCTCGGGAACCGGAACAGGGTGCGTCCTCGGACAGCCTCGTTTGCCTCCGCCGAGCCTCGTCGCGTAGCGCATGTGGGACTTGTGGTCCGGACTGTCCTTCCGCCTCCCGTCCCAGCACGACGGGAACTTGATGAGCGCCTTGACCTTCCCCCCAGCGCCGCAGTCACGCATCGTGGGTCGCCCGGTCCCGCTGCTCCCCTGGCACGACCAGGCCACCACCCTGGTGCTCTGCGGCCGAATCGCGTGACTGTTACCGGCGATGATCTTCAGGCCGGGCGGGTACGCCTTGACCGCGCCCAGCCTGTTGTGCACTCCGCGGTAGTAGAAGTGGCCGGCGACCGCCTGGCGGAGCCTGCCATTCTGGTACAGCGCCGGGGCCCAGTACGCCGCTTTGTCTGCCTTGTTGTTGCAGTTCGTACCCGCCCGCCGCAAGGTGGCCCATGTGGAATTGGCGTTCGTCGACGTGTTGCCGAAGAACGAGTGGAGATGCGACTTCCCGGGCCGCCTCGGATAGACGATGGGATCGTCTTTCCTCTGATGATGGAAGTCGCACTCGATGTAGAAACGCGCGCTTGCCAACGCCGACGGCGCCGACAACGGCACGATGCCGGTCGCAACGGCGAGGACGATGAGGAACGCCGAAACACGCCGTCCGCGCACGGGGGAGCACAGACCCAACCGCATGAGCCACGTACCCTATCGACATGAGGGCTCTTGTCAAGGGCGAACATCACCCCCGATCCATGAGCGGAAACGTCGTGCTCGGGTCGTCGGCATCCCCCCGGCCGAGAAGCTCTGGAGCCGAGCATGCATGAGCCCGAGCGTGGAACGACACCCAGATTCCTCGCGACGTTCGACATCGAGGACTGGTTCCATGCCGAGAACGTTCGAGCGAGCCTCCCCACCACGGATCCCGACTCGCTCGAAGCACGGATCGAGCCGAACGCGCACGAGCTTCTCGACATCCTCGCCGAAGCCGGCGTGCGGTCGACGATGTTCGTGCTCGGATGGGCAGCCGAGCGCTACCCCGCGATCGTCCGTCGCATCGTGGACGAAGGTCACGAGTTGGCGAGTCACACGCATCTACATCGCAACCTGAACCAGCTGCCGCGCGACGAGGTGGTGCGCGAGCTCGCGCGGGCCAAGGACGTACTCGAACAGGCCACCGGGCAAACCGTACGAGGCGTTCGCGCACCGAACTTCTCGGTGAGCGACGACGTGCTCGACGTCATGGCGGAGGCCGGTTACTGGTACGACTCGAGCTACTTCGGTTTCGCGCAGCACGACCGGTACGGCCACATCTCGGTGACGATCGACGCGGACGCTCCGGTGGTCGAGGTCCGCCCAGGCCTCCTCGAGATCCAGATGACACGCGTACCGGTCGGGCCGCTCATGGTCCCATGGGCAGGCGGCGCCTACTTCCGGCTCATCCCCTACCCCGTCTTCCGGCGCGGCGTCGCGAAACAGCTCCGAGCCACGTCGTGGTTCACGTTCTACCTCCACCCCTGGGAGCTCGACCCGGAGGAGACCGCCCCGGCCGGGATGTCACGATCCCTTCGGTTCCGCGCCTACACCGGTCGAGCCCGCGTGCGACGAGATCTGCGGCGGCTCGTCTCCGAGTTCGGCTCCTCCCGGATCGACGAGGCTCTGCGCGCTCGAGGCTACGAGGCGCCGGACGAGCGCTAGGCGGGTCGAGTCCGAGACCGGATCAGCGGCCGCGGAACAGGACGCCGATCGTCCGGGCGATGATCACGAGGTCTCGCCACAGGGACCAGTTCTCGATGTAGTAGTTGTCCAAACGCGCACGCTGGGGAACGGTGTCGAAACCGCGGTTCCGGCCGTTGATCTGGGCCCAGCCCGTGATGCCGCCGACCACCCGATGTCGGTCGTCGTAGCGGGAGACGGTCTCGGTGAACTGCCCTGTGTAGTGGGGTCGCTCCGGCCGTGGCCCGACCAGCGACATCTCCCCACGGAGCACGTTCAACAGCTGGGGCACCTCGTCCAAGCTCGTTCGCCGGAGGAGATGTCCGACGCCGGTGACCCGATCGCGATCGTCGTCCGAGAGCCAGGCCGTGTCCGAATCGTCGTTCTCGTACATCGTCCTGAACTTGTAGATCTCGAAGAGCTGACCGTTCAGGCCGACGCGCTTCTGGCGGAACAGGACCGGACCGGGGCTGGACAGCCGCACCGCGAGCGCCAGGATGGCCAACAGCGGAAGGCTCACGAGGAGCAGCAGCGAGGCGACCACGATGTCGAAGGCCCGCTTCTGGAGCCGGGCCGCGGGACGAAGAGCCGGCCGCCGAAGATGGAGCAAGGGGATGCCGCACACGTCGTCCACGGCGGCTCCCTGCGGGATACCGCTCAGCTCGAAGAAGCGGGGAACGACGTGGATCTCCGCCGACGCCCGCTCGTTGGCACGCAGGATCGTGACGAGCTCCTGGTCGAGCATCTCGCCGAAGGCGACGAGAACGCGCCTCACCTCGTGGTCGCGGATCACCCGCTGGAGGTCCTTGCTCTCGCCGAGGTAGGGCAACGTGGTCACTCTGACCTCGTGCCGCCCGAGGAAGCCCACGGGCCGGAGTCCGTACTCCGGATGTTCCTCGAGCGCATCAACGAGCCTCATGGCCATCTCTCCGTCCCCGACGATGAGCGTTCGCTCAGAGACGATGCCCCGTGTCCTCGCCGCACGCTCCAATGCGTACGCGGCCGCTCGGCCCAAGAAGACGGCGGCGGAGCCGGTGAGCCCGGCCAGCGTGAATCCACGGAGAGCGCTCCCGAGGATCTCGATCTTTGCCATCGAGGAGACCGACCACCCCACGGAGACCAGTACCAGCAACGCGATCGACACCCGCCCGAGCAGCCAGCCCGCCTCGTCACCGAAGCGCGGGTTGAGCCGGAACCTCCGAGAGGTGTCACCGTTGAGGATCAGGAACGCCACCACGGCGTAGGCGATCGATGGGCGCGAGAAACCCAAGAGGGCGGCCGCGCCGAGCAGCATCACGGCATCGGCGGCCGGCATCAGACTCGACAGCGGTGGCCGGGATCGGAGCGCCCGGGGGGTCGAGATGGTGATCTCGAGGGGCTCGTGGAGGGCCATGGACTCAGGGACCTCCACAGGGTCCGAGCGGTAACTTCGAGGTGAACACAGCGACGCCCCTATCTCCAGCCCGTTCCGAAGGCTTGAGTCTGCTGGGAGGGGGGGGCCAGCACATGCGCGGTTCGCCGTAGGAAACGTACCGATGGCAGGCCAGAGGGGTCTTCGTGCACCGATCCAAGGGTCAACCGGCCCCACGTCGAGCTCGCTCGACGAGCGAGCGAGGGTACGGATCCGCGGGGGTCAGGACCTCAGGATCGAGGCGTCGTCGGCGTAGAAGCAGACCCCCGGAGGAGCGAAGTTCTTGGGAACGAACACCTGGAGATCGAGCGTGGATGTGCCCGCCTGAACGGGAGCGTACGTCAGCATCAGCCGCTGCCATGATGTCGACAGCGTATATGTCACGACGCGCGATCCAACGACGCTTCCGGCATTGATCTCTCTGAAGGTGATCTTGACCTTGGCCCCTGCCGAGTCGGCTCGCACCCAGATGCTCCCAGAGTAGGTCCCTGCCTGCGTGGTAGTGACCCAGTTCGGGACGTCGTTCAGGACGCATTTCCGCGTTCCGGTGCTGTTGTTCCTGAGGAGCGCCGCTCCCACGCCGGTGTGCACCGGGCTGGTCACCCTTGTCAGGGCGACACCGGTACCAGATCCGGTGACGCCCCACCCGGCCGTGTCGGTCTCGAAACCGGGGTTCCCCACGAACTCCTGGGAGGGCTGCGGCTCGGTGACCACGACTCCCCTAGTGGTCGTGTTCGAGCCCTGCGAGTTCGTGGCGGTGAGCGCGACGGTGTAAGTCCCCGGAGTGTTGTAGACGTGGGTCGGGTTCTGTGCCGTCGAGTCCACACTTGGCGTCGCTGTGTCGAAGTCCCACTCCCATGTCATCGGGGTGCTGCCAGTGGTGGTGTTATTGAAACTGACGGTCAGCGGAGCCGCTCCCGTGGCCGGGTTCGCGGTGAACGAGGCTGTGGGTGCAACCGGGGTACTCCCGGTCACGTCGAAGACGAAGACGGCGTACTTCAGCGGATCGTCACTCGCGCGCGAGTCGGCGCCGTCGCTCACGTAGAGCTGTTCGCCGATCAGCTCCACTCCTCGGCTATCGAGGACGCCGAACGGAAGGAGGTCGAAGGACCAGCCCG
>JALZDC010000454.1 GCA_030862755.1 Actinomycetota bacterium | reverse complement strand
CTCGACGCCTTCGAGCATGTCCGCAAGGAGAGCTTCCATCTCACGATCCACGCCGGCGAGGCCTTCGGAGTCCCTTCGATCTGGGAAGCGCTGCAGCTCTGCGGCGCCGAACGGCTCGGGCACGGCGTGCGGATCGTGGACGACATCGAGGTCGGGTCCAACGGCGACGCCCGGCTCGGCCGGGTCGCCCATCTCGTTCGCGATCGCCGCGTCCCTCTGGAGCTCTGTCCGACGTCCAACGTGCACTCCGGCGCCGTCCGTCGATCGAGGAGCACCCGATCGGGCGTTGATGGATCTCCGGTTCCGGGTCACCGTCAACACCGACAACCGACTGATGTCGGCGACGTCGCTCTCGAAGGAGTTCCTCCAGCTGGTGGATGCCTTCGGGATCGGGTGGGGCCGGATCGGACGGCTCACGACCAACGCGATGAAATCCGCCTTCATCCCCTTCGACGAGCGGCTCGAGCTCCTGGAAGGGGTCATCTGGCCCGCATACGCCTAGCGGAAGGACCTATGAGGGAGGACACGCCCGCGACCCGCGAGGTCGCCGCCTCGCGAGTGTGGTTCCGCGTCGTCCGCACCGAACGGCCGACCGGCGCTGAGGAGAGCGCGGCCCGTCAGGGCATCGAGACGGGGCAGCTGATCCGCACGATCGTGGTGCGGCGCGGCGCCGGCGACTACGTCTTCGTCCTCGTCCCGGGCGGTCGGCAGATCGACTGGCCGCTGCTCCTGCCCGTCGGTCGCGATCGGCGCAGGCGCGCTCGGGGTCAACCTTCACCTCGATCCCGCGGACCTCGTTCGGCTCCTCGATGCCGACGTGGCGGACGTCACCGTGCCGCGAGCACTGCGGGTGCTCCCGCACCTCGAGCGCGACGACTAGAGCCTGATCTCTTCCACCTCGATGCTGCCGTCGTCGTGCTGGATCACACGGATCCCCTCGCACTCTGCGAACGGGCTCGGCTCGCCTCCGGTCAGCCCGGCCATGGCCCGTTCGACGAAGGGTGTGTGTCCGACGGCCAGTCCGACCCCGCCCTCGGGCACCGTCGTCAGGAGGGTACGGACACCTTCGGCCATCCCCTCGGGGGTGCCGCCCGTCGCATCCTTGCCGGCCAGGCCCGGGACGACGCCGTGCTCAGGCAGTTGCTGTCCGGACCCCCTGACGATCCACGCGGCCGTCTCGGCGGCGCGCTCCGCGGGCGAGACGAAGACCGCCGCGTAGTGGGCTGGCGACGACCGTCCCACATCCTCGGCCTGCGCTCGACCGGCGGCCGAGAGCCGGTCGGCGTTCGGATCGCGCTTCGCGTGCCGCCTGAGCTCGAGTTGTCGCACCCGTCCCCCTTCCTCTTCGTGGCGCGCCGGCCTAGTGCGTACCCGCCGAGCCCGCGTCGGGAACCATCCGATCCTCGCGGAACCGGCCGAGCGAGAACGGCGAGATCAGCTCGGGCACCCGGCCCGTAGCGATGAACTCCGCCATCGTGGCGCCGAAGACCGGGGCTCCCTTGAACCCCCAGGTGCCCATGCCCGACATCACGCTGAACCCCTCGAGCGTCGTCGGGCCGAGGATCGGGGAGGAATCCGGCGTCATGTCGCACAGTCCGCCCCACTGGCGCATCGCGCGAGCCTTCGCCATGAACGGCAGGATCATCACGCACCGCTTGGCGGCTTCGGAGAGGAATCCGAACGTCGAACGCGTCGAGTACGTGCTGTACGGGACGATCTCGGCGCCCGCCAACAGCTCCCCGCGCGCCGTCTGCGAAACGTAGATCGTGAGATCCATCGACGAGACCAGCCCGCGAAGCACCGGCCGGTAGGGCTCGGTGACGAACGCCTGGAGCATGTGGGTCACGACCGGGAGCCTGACGCCCGCCATCCTCGCCACGCGGGACGACCACCCCGCAACGGCGCTCACCACATGTCCTGCCGCGACCGGGCCACGCGGCGTCTCGACACCGACGCAGCGGTCACCGTCGATCTGCACACCGGTCACCTCGATCCCCTGGTGCACGTCCACACCGCGCCGGGCGGCTGCCTGCGCGTAACCCCAGACCACGGAATCGTGTCGCGCGAACGATCCGGGCGGGTGATACGACGCGCCGAGCACGGGCAGCTCACCACCTCCGCTGAGATCCACCAGCGGGCACACCTCCATGATCTCGTCGGGCCCGATGATGTCGGTCCGCACACCGAGCGCGCGGTTCAGCGCTGCCTTCTCGCGCTCGACCTGGAGCGAGTCCTCCGTATGGCAGAGGTCGAGCTCACCCTGGTTCGTGAACATGACGTTGAAGTCGAGCTCCTGCGACAAGCTTCGGTACATCGAGAGGCTCGCGGCGTACAGGGAGACCGTCTCCGGCGTGTTGTAGTTGGCCCGGAGCACCTGCGTGTTGCGGCCGCTGCCTCCGCTCCCGACGTAGGAGCGCTCGATCACCGCGACGTC
>JALZDC010000450.1 GCA_030862755.1 Actinomycetota bacterium | reverse complement strand
AGCCACCACCGTGCCACGCCGCCCCGCCTCGCGTGCCCGCCGGACGGCGGCCGCGGCGGCGCCCAGGAGGTCCTCCCGTTCCTTGGGCCAAACGAAGTAGCCTGACGCGCCCGCGGAGATCGCCGTTCGAAGCGAGGTCACGGACTCGCGTGTGTCGAGCGCCAGCATCGTGCCCGCACCCGGCCGGCCACCGAGCATCGCCGGCGCGGCGACGATCGCGTCCGGCTCGAGCTGTCGAACCGCTTCGGCGACCTGCCGCTCGTCGCCGGCGGTTGCCACCACGCGCGCACGCCCGCTCCGATCGAGGAAGTGCATGACCTCCTCCGCGACCTCCGGCGCCTCGAGCGCCAGGACGATCCTCGCGACCTGATCCACGGCTGCCTCCGTCCATGGGGGAGGTGCCCTTCAGAGGGGAGCGAGGGAGCGTGCGTGAACCGTAGTCACCGCCGCTGACATCCGAGTCGCAGAAGGCGCAACCGATCGACTTGCGCCGGCCTTCCGCTATACCTGCCGCATGGAGAGCGTGCCGAAGCAGCTCCCGCTCCGTCTGCCCTACCGGCCGCCGTTCGCGAAGGACCCTCTCCTGTCGTTCCTGGCCATTCGTGCGGTGCCGGGCGTCGAGGACGTCCACGACGGCACCTACCGTCGCGGTGTGCAGGCGACGGAAGGTGGCACGGCCGTCATCGCGATGACGCCGCACCCCGGGTACGTCAGGGTGAACACGTCGGCGGGCGACGTCCGCAACGACCAGCACCTCGCGGCGATCGTCCGGGGCGCACGCCGCACGTTCGACCTGGATGCCGACCCGCAGACGATCGATGCCGCGCTCACTCAGGACACGAAGCTCGCTCCGCTCGTTCGTCGAACCCCCGGGATGCGGGTGCCGGGCACGTTCGATGCCTTCGAGCTCGTGGTGCGTGCGATCTTCGGGCAACAGGTCTCCGTGCGGGGGGCCAGGGCCTCACTGGGGAGGTTCGCCAAACGGTTCGGCACGCCGCTCGATCCGCCGGGCCGCAGCGTCACCCACCTGTTCCCAACGCCCGACCGGGTAACGGACATCCCGCCCGAGACGTTCGAGATGCCTCGGAGTCGGGCGCATGCGATCCGTCGCGTCGCGGAGCTCGTGGCGCTCGGGCAGCTCGATCTCTCAGGAAGCGCACCGCCCGAAGACGCTCTTCAGATCCTCGGCGAGGTACGAGGGATCGGACCGTGGACCCTCGCATACGTGGCGATGCGCGCGCTCCGCGACCCGGACGCGTTCGTGGCCGGCGACTTGGGGGTTCGCAAAGGCTTCGAAGCGTTGGGCCTGCCGTCGGGAACGAGAGAGCTCCTCGACAGAGCCGAACGATGGCGACCATGGCGCGCGTACGCCGTGATGCACCTATGGCACGCGCACACGTGAGTCACGTGTCGCGAACGCGATCCGGACGAGAAGTGCCCGTCGCGTCAAGAGCCACGCTGGCCTCTTCCTGTCGGAAGGCGAATGCCCACGCGATCAGGTTTACCGGATACACGAGATATCCCACTCGCGCAGCAGGTGCGAGAGCGACTGCGACCAGGAAGGCGCCTGCCGCTCGCGTGCACGCTTGGGACATCGAGCTGCCCCGTCCGGAGACCACCAGAAGTACGAGGACAGCGCCAACGACGGCCACCAAGACCGCGGTGATCACGACTCTCTGAGCCGGGAAGAGATCGATGAGCCACGAGCCCACCGTTGGGGTCTCGGCCGCCGACTCGCCGTGGCCGGCGTTGAGGGGAAACAAGACCGTGTCCTCCACGAATGCTCCGAAGTCCCAGACCGCGAACGGCGCCGCGAGTCCGACACCGACGAGAACAGAGGTCGCGAGCGACCGGCGCCGTTCAGAGCCGGCCGCCATCGCGAGAGCGACGAAGGGCAGGACCAGAAGTGAGGTCTGTTTCGTCGCGAGCGCCAGTCCCCCGACGAGCCCGGCACCGATCGCTTCACCTCGCTGGACAAGCATGCATGCGGCGAGCAGCAGTGCGAGCACCGGGATGTCGACCCCCCCGGTGGCGAGGAGCAGAGCTCCGGTCGGGAGCACGAAGAGGACCTGGAGGGTTCGGACGCGAGCGCGTGCGGAGGTAGACATCCGACGCAAGCTCGCGACGGCGATCGACACGGAGAAGATCGTGAACCAGACGCGCGCATCCGCCCAGGAAGCATGTCCTCCCAGCGCCCGAGGCACACCGAAGGCGAGCATCGCCGGCATGTACGGGAAATGGATCTGGGTCGCGAGGGGTCGATCCGAGAGCGGCCCCTCGAGATACTCCTCGGCGTAGGGATCGCGTCCGTCGAACAACGCCTCGGCTCCCTCTTCGACGATGATGACCTCGGACTGCGCGTGATCTCCCGGGTCTCCCTCCGCACGGAGCTGTGCAGCGACCGCGAGCGGCAGGAGGGCCGTCGCAGCGAAGACGGCGATCGCGAGAAGGACGCGAGATCGCTTCTCCTGTGCCTCACCCCAGCGTCGGAAGGAGGCGGCAGCCGCCGCCGCGGTCGCGACGCCGTATCCCCATAGAGCTGTCCGCCCCCATGTCCGCTGCAAAGGGATGTCCGCTGCGACCGCGGTCACGGCAGCGAATCCCGCAGACAGCCCATAGAGCAGAGCGTCGGTCAGCCATCTCCTCGCGGGGGAACCCAGAGTGCTCACGCTCGGATCGATCATCGGCGAACCGCGCGGCGGATAGCCGCCGTGACCGCTGGCTCGATCAACGTCGCAACGTCCCCGAACTCAGCTTCCACCCGCCGCGTCGCGAGCGTGAACACGGTGTCTCCGTCGAAGAGCGTGTGAGCGGGTCGGATCGCCATGTCGAGAGCATCGTTCGCCACCTCAGCCAGCCGCCGCGTGTCGGGCTTCGACAAGGTCGCGTTCGTCGCCACCACCCCGATCGTCGTGCTGCCCGCCACGCGCATCCATTCGGGGAGGTCCTCGCGCCGTTCGCCGGGCTCCAGCCGAGGCCCCGCCAGAACCGATCCATCCTCGTCCACGACCTCGCCCACCGCGTTGACGATGAAAAGGGCGCCCACCACGAGGCCGTCGTCGCCGACCGCCCACGTCCCGAGCCCGCCAGGGACCCCGCGTGTCGGTCCCCAGAGCTTCGCCACGGTCGCCCCCGTGCCGGCACCGACCCTCCCCTCGGGCACCTCCTTGGATGCCGCGAGGCACGCCGCGTACCCTTCGTCGCTCCCAGGACGTCGTGTCGGATCTCCCACACCGAGGTCGAAGATCACCGCCGCCGCGACGGACGGCACCAAGACGGGTCCGATCTCCGAGCCGATCCCGCGTTCCTCCAGGTATCGCTCCACGCCACCGGCGGTCGCCAGGCCGAAGGCGCTTCCGCCGGTCAGCACGATCGCGTGAGCCTCCTCGATCAGCGTGCCGGGTTGGAGGATGTCCGTGCCACGGGTGCCGGGCGCGCCGCCGCGGACCTCGCAGGACGCTACCGTGCCCCGCGGAGGCAGGACGACGGTGCATCCCGTGAGTGCCGAAACGTCTGACCAGTGGCCGACGGTGATCCCCTCGACGTCGGTGATCGACGGCACGGTGCCTTAGACCTCTTCGTGACGGAGCTCGACACCGGGGATCTCGCGCGACGTCCGGTCCCGGTCGACGGGTTTCGCGGTGCGCATGGCGCGCTCACTCTACGGACAGGTCGGGTGTCGGGTCCGCGACGAGTGTTTCGCCGGCCCCGACGGCCACCCCTGGGATGTGGCTCATACCCGGGCTTCCCCATCGGGAGGACGACCGCATCACGATCTCGTGAACGCACCACACCCTTGGCCCACCCCGCATACGTTCTCGATGTAGTCCCACACGAGCCACCGGCTCAAGCTTTGACCTGCGATGCACGATAAGAGGGTATGCAGAAGGGGGAGCGCTCCCGTTTCGTGGTCATCATCGGCCTGGTCGTCGCACTCATGTCCGCCGGGTTCGCCTTGGCCGGCGACTCCTTGAGATCCCCGAGAAATGCGCCCTCCGCTTGCGAGCCGACCGACGACCCAGTAGAGGGTGACACAGTCGAAGACAGTGAAACAGTCGAGGAAGGCGAAACACTCGAAGACGGCGAACAGGGTGAGTCGGAATACGAGTCAGAAGAGGGCGACGAGTCCGAAGAGTGCGAGGACTACACAGACGATACGGACGACACGGAAACACCCGCCGACGACGAGGGAGCAGGGGTAGACGGGCAAGTTGCCCTCGAGCCCACGGAGGAGCGGGTCACGGAGTGCACCGAGGCCGCGGGCATGACCCTGGTGGACGCGCCCGAGGAGAAGCCGGTCCCCGGCGAGAGGCAGGGCCTCGAGAACGCGATCGCGCACGTCCTGTGGAACTGCCTGCGCAACGACAACGACGGGCTCGTCAACGCCCTCGAGCACCTACAGGCCAACCTCGAACGGAAAGAGGAGCGCGAGGAGCTCCGTGCCGAGCGCCGTGCTGAGCGCGAGGCCGCCAAGGTCGCGCGCGAGGTCGCGCGCGAGGCCGCCAGGGCGGAGCGGAAGGCGGCCCACGAGGCGGCGAAGGTCGCCCGGAAGGCGGCCCACGCCAGCTAGATCGCGGTCATCGGGTCCGTTCGAGCACGATCCTCATCCACCTGCAGGTCGGCGAACGACGAGCACGACTTCCCGAACTCCCACCAGCCGCTCACCCACGGCTTGACGAAGGCCATGCTCCGGCCGTACACGAGCGGGATCAGCGCCACGCGGTCTGCCACGGCCATCCGATCGGCCGCGTGGAACAGCTCCAGCCGTGAGCGGTCGCTCCGCTCGCGGCGGGCGCGTTCGATCAGCTCGTCGAACGGGACGTACGAGAACCCCCCTTCGTTCGTCCTGCTGTCCGACTGCAAGAGGAGCCGGAGGAAGTATTCGGGGTCGGCGTATCCGGGAAGCCAGCCCCGAGAGGGACACCTGCCACCGCTCGGTGGGCCGCGCGAGGGCGGCGTATTCCCGGTACTCCCAGAGATCGAGGGAGAACTCGAGTCCGAGGGTCCTCTCCCACGAGCCGATCACCGCCTCCATGAGCGGTCCCCAGTCACCGAATGCGCCGACGCGCACCCTGTCGGTGACTCCCGATCGCGCCAGGAGCTCCCGCGCGAGCTCCGGCTCGAACGGAAGCGCGATGTCGGGCGTATGTCCCTGGAGGGCTGGCGGCACCACCCCGCCCGTCGCCAGCACCAGGTTCTCGGTGAGCACGCGCTCCAGGGCGGAACGGTCCACCGCGTGCGCGAGCGCCCGCCGGAAGTCGTGGTTCGACGTGGACGGGTCCGCATGATCGAAGGCCAGGTGCGCGCTCCATGTCGCTGCGCCGAGCCTCGCCTCCTCGACGACGTGCGTCAGGTCCGCCATCCTCGGTGTGTAGCGCCCTGGGATCTCGGAGAGCGAGAAGTG
>JALZDC010000444.1 GCA_030862755.1 Actinomycetota bacterium | reverse complement strand
CACGGGGTGGAGCCGCACGGTGCGCCCCACGATGTTCGGGCTGAGGATGTGGTTGTCGATCTGCTGGACGACGAGCAACGCGACGGCCGAGCCGAGCGCGAGCGGCCACCCCGGCTCGAGCGACAGGAGACCGCCGGCGGGCTCCTGGGTGGTGAGCGCGATGAACACCGCCACGCCGCCACCGATGAACGGCCCGACGAGCGGGATCAGGTTGAACAGCCCAGCGATCATGCCGACGACGGCCCAGAACGGCAGCCCGACGATCAACAGGGCGAGTGACGAAGCGAGGCCCACGAACAGCGCGACGAGCAGCTGTCCCCGGAAGAAACCGCCGATCGCCACGCCGATCTTCTGGAGCACCGACTCGACCTCGGCGCGCCGGCGCGCCGGGATGATCGCGCGCAGCCCGCGCTTGATCTTCGGCAGGTCGACGAGGAAGTAGAACCCCAGGATCGGACCCAGCACGAAGATGATCGCGACCTCGACGATGGTCTGGGCGATCGTGAAGAACCGACCGAAGAACGCCTGGATGCTCTCGGTCGTCGGCGGCGCGATGGGCGTCGCGCTCGTGTCGGCCCCGAACCGCTGGAGCACGTCCTGGAACGCGTCCGTCACGCGGCTCAGGATCCCCGGGAGGTTGGCGACGAACAGGCCGACCTGCTCGGCGATCAGCGGGACCAGGAAGAAGAGCGCCGTCCCCACGATCGCGGCCCCCGCCAGGTACACGACGAGCGCCGCCCAACCCCGACGGAACCCCCGGCGCTCGAGCTGCGAGACGATGGGGTTCAGCAGATAGACCGCGATCATCGCGACGACGAGTGGCGGGAAGATGATCCGGATCGGATAGACGACGAACCAGAAGAACGCGACGACGAGCCCGAGGACCCCGGCCGTCGCCCACGCGACGATCCCCCATCGAGCGACGCGCGTGACGACCGGGGTCAGCACGCGATCGTGATCGCTCATCGGCCGATTATAGGTTCCCGACCTGCGTCACCCGCCGAGATCGCGCCGCTACACTGTGGCCGTGCTCCGCACCGTCCCGGTCCCGGACGCGAAACAGCTCGACGACTACCGGGATCCAGCCGGCGAGGAGGCCGTCGAGCGGTTGCGCCGCGCCGCGGATCGGCTGAAGGGAACGCGCGTCGTCCACGTGAGCAGCACCGCGTTCGGTGGCGGCGTCGCGGAGCTCCTCTACACGCAGGTCGCGCTCCTTCGCGACCTCGGCATCGACACGGAATGGCAGCTGATCGACGGTTCGGACGACTTCTTCTCGGTGACGAAGCTGGTGCACAACGCCTGCCAGGGAGCTCCCGCGACATGGAGCAGCGACCTGGAGCGGACCTACCTGGACCGCGTGCGTGAGAACGCCGAGCGGTTCGATTCTGGTGCCGACTTCGTGATCGTCCACGATCCGCAGCCGGTGGCGATGCGCTCGTTCCTGGACGGAAGCGCGGAGCGGACGAAGTGGATCTGGCGCTGTCACATCGACCTGTCCGACCCGCACGACGAGGTCTGGGGTTTCTTCGCCCCCCACGTGGACCGCTACGACGCGGTGATCTTCACGCTCGAGGAGTACGTCCAGCCGGGCATCGCGACGCGCACGGCGCTCATCCCGCCCTCGATCGACCCGCTCTCGCCCAAGAACGCCTGGCTCGACCACGAGGCGGTCTGGGAGATCCTGGAGGCCTACGCCATCGACCCGAAGCGCCCGATCCTCACGCAGATCTCACGGTTCGACCCGTGGAAGGATCCTCTCGGCGTCATCGACGCGTATCGCTTGGCGCGCGAGGAGGTTCCCGAGCTGCAGCTCGTGCTCGCCGGCTCGATGGCACACGACGATCCCGAAGGGTGGGAGTTCCTCGCGCGCACGGAGGACCATCGCCACGGCGACTCCGACGTCCACATCCTGACGAACCTGCAGGACGTGGGCCCGGTCGCGATCAACGCTTTCCAGCGAGGCTCCACGGTCGTGACGCAGAAATCGATCCGCGAGGGGTTCGGCCTGACCGCGGCCGAGGCGATGTGGAAGGACAAGGCAGTGATCGTCGGTGATG
>JALZDC010000435.1 GCA_030862755.1 Actinomycetota bacterium | reverse complement strand
GCGCTGAGTGCCGGCCGCACCGGCGGCCAGCACCCTCCTATACTGCCCGGGTTCCGACACCGGACGTCTCGAAAGGCCATCGATGTCGCTTCCCGAACGTTCCAGGTTCGTGGTGATCGGCGCCGGGGTGCACGGCCTGTCCACGGCATGGCATCTGGCGAGGGAGCTCGAGGCCCGGGGTCAGGGGGACGGGACGGACGTCGTGATCCTCGACAAGGAAGGGGTCGGCGCCGGCCCGTCCGGCATCGCCTGCGGCGTGATCCGGAACAACTATTTCCAACCCGCCATGCGCGAGCTGATGGCGCACTCGGTGGCAGTCTGGGAGTCGGATCCCGAGGGGTTCCATTACTACCCCATCGGGTACCTGCAGATCGGGCCGGAAATGATGCGCGCGGACGTCGCCCGGATCTACGAGCAGCAGAAGGCGATCGGGTACCCATCGGAGTTGATCGAGGGCGAGGACGACTGCCGGACGTACATGGAGTCGATCTTCTCGGACTGGCAGGCGAAGAACATCTCCGTCGTCCTCCACGAGAAGAAGGGTGGCTACGCCGAGAACATGCCCTCGATGCTTGGCCTCCGCGGGAAGAGCGAGGCCCTGGGGGTCGAGCTCCATGCCCCGGTGACGGTGACCGGGTTCGCGATCGACGGCGGCGCCGTCGCCGCCGTGGAGACCGACCAGGGCACGATCTCGTGCGAGCAGGTGGTCGTCGCGGCGGGCCCCTGGGTCCGGGACCTCTGGCACATGCTCGATCTGCCCGGCGACGTCGGCGTCAAAGGGCATGACGGGGATATCCACGAGCGTCCGATGTGGACGTACTGGTGCCTCCAGGAGGGGACCCTGGGGGTCGACCCCACCTACCTCCTGGACAACGCCGGGAACATGCCTCCTGTGGTCCATCTGGACACCGATGCGCCGCTGCTCGACGACATCGACGGCTCCGTCGTGAGCGAGGACCTCTGGGGCATCTACTACAAACCCGACTTCAACTTCGGTGGCGTCCAGGGCGGGGCGATGCCGTGGGTCGTCGAGCAACCCGCGGACGAGGTCGCTGTCGATCCGTACGGGGAGAGGAGCACGGAGTTCCTCGTGACGGAGGAGTTCGAGCGTATGTGGACGTCGGCCCTCGCGCACTGTCAGAAGCGCTTCGAAGGCAAGCGCCCGCTCTACCGGAAGGCGCCCACCGGAGGGATCGGCGCATTCACACCGGACAGCTTCCCCGTGTTCGATCGGTTCTGTGAGAACGCGTACGTGATAGCCGACTCGAACCACGGCTACAAGATGATCGGGGTCGGAGCACTGGTGGCCAAGGAGCTCGCCGGGGAGGATCAGCCGCTGCTCGAACCCTTCCGGTTCTCCCGGTTCGCCGAAGGCACGCTGCACCCCGTGAGTCACTCGCCGTATCCCTGGAGCTAGGGATGGCCGAGGGCCGCGTCGCGGGAGCGCCGCCTATCGAGTTCGACCTGCCGGTCCACGGTGGGTTCGCGCCCATGGGGATCGGCGAAACCTTCCCCGACGAGGCCATCGAGGCCGACGAGCTCGAGATCGCCGGCGAGCCCGGCCAGGATCCGGCGGTCGCGTTCCGGCGCACGCTGGGGATGTTCGCGACGGGCGTCACCGTGATCACCACCCAGGACGGCGATCAGGTGCACGGCATGACCGCCAACGCCTTCATGTCGGTGTCGCTCCGCCCCGCGTTGGTCGTTATCTCGGTCGACCGGCGAGCGAAGATGCACGCGCTCCTCCACGAAGGCAGGCGATACGGGATCAGCGTGCTGGCCGATGAGCAGCGGGCGCTCTCCGACCGGTTCGCGGGCCGGACCGGTGAGGGAACCGAGGAGGTCGAGTTCGACCTCGTGCACGAGACGCCGCTCGTGCGGGGAGCGCTCGCTCATCTGGTGGCCAGGGTGGTGCGTTCCTACTGGGGTGGTGACCACTCGCTGTTCCTGGGGCAGGTCGAGTACGCCCGGTACGGGGAAGGGCAGCCACTGTTGTTCCACGGCGGCCGCTACGAGCATCTCCTCGAACGAGCTCCCGTGTTCTCGTCGTTGCCGGCCGAGATCCTCGATGCGATCACCTCCGAGGGGTACGAGCGGATCTTCGAGGCGGGGGAGCTCGTCGTTCGAGAAGGCGATCCCGGAGACGAGCTCTTCGTGATCCTCCACGGGGAGGCACGGGTGGAGCGGAAGGGGACCCCGCTCGCGACTTTCCAGGCCGGGGAGCTCTTCGGCGAGATCGCCGTGTTCGACGGCCGGCCCCGGAGCGCGGACGTCGTGGCTGCCACGCGCCTGCGGACCCTCGCGATCTCGCGCGACCTGATACGGGAGGCGCTCACCCGGGAGCCCAGAGCCGCATGGGCGATGCTCGAGACGCTGGCCGTCCGCTTCCGCGACGACTGAGTCAGTCGATCTCGGGCAGCTCGGCGAGCCAGGACGTGCGGTACCCGGTCTCGTCCCACAGCACCGGGAAGAACGACTCGTCCATCGAGAGGTCGCCACGGCGGCGGTATCGAGAATAGATCAGGTCGACGTTGCGATGGTGGAAGCGCGCGTGGGAGGGAAGCATGTGGGATACCAAGGCCATCCTCGCCACCGTGCCGCTCATGTTCGGCTCGGAGCCGTGCCACGAGAGGTTGTGGTGGAAGGCGCCACCGCCGGGCTTCACGACGACCGGCACGATCTCGATCTCGGCGTCGGCCGGCTTCGCAGCGTTGACGCCCTCCAGCCAATCGTCGGGCGCGTGGAACTGGGAGCGCTCCGGGGGCGTCCACGGCCAGTGGTTGGAGCCGCGCACGTACGCGATCGGGCCGGCATCGGCCTGCGTCTCGTGCAGCGACATCCAGCACGTGACCATCTCGGGGGGCACGAGGTAGTCGGCGTACGAGCCATCCTGATGGAAACCGATCGCCTTGGTGCCGGGAGGCTTCCAGAGCACATTGTCCTGGAGGATCCGCACGCCCGGATAAGCCATGAGCTGGGCCGCCAGCCGGCCGATCCTCGCCGAGAGGACCTGGGCGGCGATCACCGTGTCGGCGCGCCAGGCATTGCAGAGCTGCCGGGTACGGTCCTGGGGATCACGCCCCTTGACCCAGTTCACCTCGTCGGGCTTGATGCCGGTCCCGTACTCGCCGTCGAACAGGCGGAGGTAGCGGTCCTCGAGGAGCTCGAGCGCCTTGTCGGAGATCAGCCCCTCCTCCACGACGAGGAACCCGTCCCGGTGGAAGGCCTCGACCTGTTGCGGGGTAAAAAAATCGACCAGCCGCGCCATCGCTACGAGCGAGGCCGCGTCTTGTCGGGGTCGTAGAACGGGAACCCGACGACCCTCGCACCGATGCGTTTCTGCTGCCCGTCGAGCTTGCCGACCTCGAGCGTCGTGTCCGGGTCGCGGTGTTGCAC
>JALZDC010000407.1 GCA_030862755.1 Actinomycetota bacterium | reverse complement strand
CTTCTCGGCCATCGGTCGACTCCTTTGCCTCTCGGCGGCGTGAGGGACGAGGGGATGGTATCGCCGCGCGCCACGAGCGCGCACGGGATCCGTCGCGGCGCGATTTCGCGGGTCGAACCGGAGATTCCCGGGACGGCCGGGCGTATGCTCGGGCTCCTTAGTCGATGAGGCTCGTGACCTACGACCGGAGGGGGCACCGGCGTCTGGGGGCGATCCTCGATGGGAGGGTGGTCGATCTGCCCGACGCCGTCGGGCACCCGGCCTTTCCCACCACCCTCGAGGCGTTCGTACAGAGGAGCCGGGGGACGGTGCTGGACGCCGCCCTCGCCGCCCTCGCTCGCGAAGACGTGAACCTGCACGTCGCCGAACGGGCACGCGTCCTGCCGCCCCTGTTCCCTCGCTCGCTGCTGATCCCCGTCGTTCCCGGAACCCTGGCCGGCCAAGATGGCATCGATCTCGAACGTCGGATCGCGGGGCCGGAGCAGGAGATCCCATGGCCGGCTGGGGCGGCGTGGCTCGACTACGAGCCGAAGGTGGCCGCGGTCCTCGGTCTCGAGGCCGCGGACCTCGCCCTCGACGATGTCCTCGAGCACGTGTTCGGCTACACGCTCGTCAGTGATTGGGTGGCGAAGGACGCGTCGGGCGATCCAGTGGGGACCTCCGAAGGGGTCCCGCTCGCGATCGGTCCGTGCGTGGTGACGGCCGACGAGTGCGATCCGCAGGCCATGTTCCTGCAGGCCAAGGTCGAGGGTCGGGAGATGGCGAAGGGGAACCTGAACGGAGCCGCGCGAAGCCTCTTCGACCTGATCGCGGTTGCGTCACGCGGCTCCACGCTCGAGCGGGCGGACGCATTCGCCCTCGGCCCCTTCCCTGCCGAGGACGACGATCCGGGGCGGCGGCTGTGGCCGGGCGCGACGGTGGAGCTCGCCGCCGAGGGGATCGGGACCCTCAGGAACCGGCTCGGGTCCCGGCCTCCAGCCGGCTGAGCCTCGCTCGCTCCTCCCCCTCGGCGGCCTCGCGCGCTACTTCTTCTCGGCAGCCTTGCGAGCGGCGGCGCGCTCGGCCGCCTGGCGCTTCTCCCGGTCTTTCTTCTTCCGCCCACGGTCGTGCGCGGAGCGCACCTTGGCCAGATCGCCTCGTCCCATGTCTTACTCCCTACGTTCTCGCTCGATGTCCTCGTCGCCGCCGCGCGCGAGCTCCTCGCTCCGCTTCCGAGCCGCGTCGATCGCGTTCAGGAACGCGGCGCGCACGCCGGCCTCCTCGAGGTGGCGGATCGCCTCGATCGTCGTGCCGCCGGGCGAGGTCACCATCTCACGGAGCTCCACCGGGTGGGTCCCGGTGTCGCGGAGCATCTTGGCCGAGCCGAGCATCGTCTGGATGATCAGCTGGCTCGCCACGTCGCGCGAGAGCCCCAACAGGATGCACGCCTCGATCATCGCTTCGGCGAGGAGGAAGAAGTAGGCCGGCCCGGAGCCGCTCGTGGCCGTCACCGCATCCAGGTAGCGCTCCTCGAGGCGAAGGACCTTGCCCACGTAGGTGAGCAGCTCCTCCGCCACCGCCAGGTGCTTGTCCTCCGCGTGCGTGCCCGGCGCGATCACCGACATGGCCTCGTCCACCATCACGGGGACGTTGGACATCACGCGCACGACGGGGACGTCGGGCGCGAGATGCTGCTCCACGAAGGATGTCCGGATCCCAGCGGCGAAGCTCACTACCAGGTGCTCCACCTTCACGTGATCCGCGACCTGCTGCATGAGGGTCTCGAAGTCCTGGGGCTTCGCCATCAGGACCAGAACCTTCGCGAACCGACAGGCCTCGGCGTTGTCCAGCGTCGCGGCAACCCCGTGGCGGTCCGTGAGCTCCTTGGCGCGCTCCTCCCTCCGGCAGGTGACGAGGATCTCCTCGGTCGACCGCCCGCCGGACCGGAGCAGCCCGGCGACGAGGGCCTCACCCATCCTGCCGCCACCCAGGAATGCGATCGAACGATCCGTCATCTGATCCTCAACAGGTTCGAAAGGAAGAACCACACGTTGGCCGGCCGCTCGGCGAGCCGACGCGTCAGGTAGGGATACCGCTCCGTGCCGTACGGGATGTACACCCGGACCGGGTATCCCTGCCAGGCGAACCTGCCCTGCAGGTCGCGCCGGACACCGTACAGCATCTGGAACTCGACCCGGTACCAGCCCTGCCCCGATGCGTCCACGCGTCGCCGAACGCCTTCGAGGAGCCGCGGATCGTGCGTCGCGA
>JALZDC010000398.1 GCA_030862755.1 Actinomycetota bacterium | reverse complement strand
CAGACGGATGGGTGACGTCGAGGATGCCGACCGCCTCGCCCGAGAGGTCATCGAGGAGGGAACGCCGCGCGCGGAGCAGGAGATCGACCTCCTCGAGCTGATCGGCTGGTGCCAGATGCGGCTGGGCTTGTACCGGGAGTCGGTGGAGACCCTCCGACGGGCCCTCGCGCTCGATGGACGGTGGACGGCCGTCCGGTTCGACCTCGCCCTCGCGCTCATGTGCGTTGGCGAACGCGGCAGAGCCTTCCTCGAGTACCAACGCGGGATCCATCAGGCGGTCAACGGGGGCGTCGAACGGTTGCGAGGGATCGTCCGCATGGGTCTCGACGATCTCGAGGAGTGCCTGGCCGAGCGTCCCGCCCTCGCCGCGACGGGCGAAGCGATCGCCGCGAGAGATCTCCTCCGATCCACCCTCCGGGTGGCGTCGATGACGGCCTGACCGATGAACGGCCTGATGAACCGCGTCCGGATCCTCAAGCCACTTCGGCACCGCGACTTCCGCCTGCTGTGGACGGGGATGACGGCGTCGTTGATCGGCGACGGGATCTTCCTCGTCTCGCTGGCATGGCAGGTCTACGAGCTGTCGAACGCCCCCACGGCGCTCTCGATCGTGGGGGTCGCGATGACCGTGCCGCAGATCGTCTTCTTGCTCGTGGGCGGCGTCTTGAGCGACCGGTTCGACAGACGTCGCGTGATGATCGCGGCGGACGCGCTCCGCGCCATCAGCGTCGCGATCCTCGGTGTCCTGTCGATCACGGGCACTCTCGAGCTCTGGCACGTCTTGATCGTCGCGGCGTCGTTCGGGGCGGGCACGGCCTTCTTCGGGCCGGCCTTCGACGCGATCGTCCCCCAGCTGGTTCCGAGCGCCGACCTGAACCAGGCCAACTCGCTGGACCAGTTCGTACGCCCGGCCGGGGCGCGCATGCTGGGGCCGGCGGTCGGTGGGTGGCTGATCGCAGCAGGGGGTCCCGGCATCGCGTTCCTGATCGACGCCGGCACGTTCGTGCTCTCGATCGCGTGCGTGGCACTGATGCGCTCGCGCGCGCTCGACCGGACGGAGCAGCATCGCTCGGCGTTCCAAGATGTCCGCGAGGGGTTCCGGTTCGTCAGGTCGAGGGTGTGGCTCTGGGGCACGTTCCTCGCCGCGACCCTCGCGTACCTGATCTTCTGGGGTCCGTCGGAGGTCCTGCTGCCGTTCATCTTGAAGAACCACATGCACGGTTCAGCGAGCGATCTCGGGTTCATCCTCGCCCTCGGGGGGGTCGGGGCGATGTTCGCGGCGATCGTCATGGGGAACCGGGAGATGCCCCGCAGGCACATCACGTTCATGTACGGCGTCTGGACCATCTCCACGGTCGCCATCGCGGGCTACGGCCTCGCGTCGTTCCCCTGGCAGCTGATGGTTGCCAGCTTCGTCTTCAACGCTCTCGAGGGTGCCGGGACGATCGTGTGGGCGACCACGAAGGGCCGGCTCGTGCCCGCGAGGCTCCTCGGGCGGGTCTCGAGCTTCGACTGGTTCATCTCGACGGGTCTCGTGCCGGTGTCCTTCGCCCTCACGGGCCCGGTCGCGGCCTTCTTCGGCCCCCGGACGACGCTGGTAGGCGCGGGGATCCTGGGCGGGATCGTCACGCTCGGGTTCCTGTTCCTCCCCGGGATGCGGGACATCGAACGATCGGGTGACCTCCCCCACGCCTCGCAGGAGGATCGCGATCGGACCCTTGCCGCGATCGAGGGAACGCTGGTTCCGAGCCGCACGCCGGCTCCTCTGTAAGGCCGGCTCCGATCTCGAGTGGCTGAGCAGGGCGAACGCGCCCTAAGGTCGGCTTCATCCCCTCCCGATATCGAACAAGTGAAGCGGAGAGCCTGGTTCCTCTATATCTGTGGCGCCTTCCTCGTGGCGGCCGCGTTCCTCTTCGCCCCCGGTTTCCGCCACGGATGGCTCTTCAACCTCATCGCGATCTCCTCTCCGATCGCGATCGTGATCGCCGTCCGGCTGTGGAAACCGCAGACGCGGCTCCCCTGGTACCTGTTCGCCCTCGGCCAGACGCTCTTCGTGGCCGGCGACGTCATCACGTACAACTACGACCGCTTCTTCGGCACCGAGCTCCCATTCCCGTCGGTCGGCGACGTCTTCTACCTGTCGGTCTATCCGTGCCTGATCGTCGGCATCCTCTGGTTGATCCGCCTGCGCGATCCCGGCGGTGACCGGGACAGCGTGATCGATTCGCTGATCGTCGCGATCGGGGTCGGCACCGTCTCGTGGGTGTTCCTGCTCTCGCCGCTCGCGCACGATTCCGCGTCGAGTCTGCTCCAGAAGCTGACGGCGATGGGCTACCCGGTGATGGACCTGATCCTCTTGACCGTGGTCGTCCGCCTCGCGATCGGCGGCGGCCGGAGAGCCGCTGCTTTCTACATGATGGCGGGGGCGACACTTGCGCTGGTCGTCACGGACTTCGCCTACAGCTACATCTTGGTCCAGGGCTACGTCTACCAGCCGACGTCCGCCGGCATCCTGGAGGCCGGGTGGGCGACCTTCTACATCCTGTGGGGCGCGGCTGCGCTGCACGGCTCGATGCGAGCCCTCTCGGAGCGGACGCCCGACAACGAGCCACGGCTGTCGAGGGGGCGGCTCTGGCTGCTCGCGCTCGCCTCACTCCTCGCTCCCAGCGTGATGATGATCCAGCATCTCCGGCGCGTGGCGGGCGACCTTCCGGTCCTGATCGGCGCGTCGGCGGCCCTCTTCCTCCTGGTGGTCGTCCGGATCGCCGGGCTCGTTCGTAAGCAGGAGCAGTCCGCTGTCCGCGAGCGAGCGCTCCGCGGGGCGGGGACGGCCCTCGTGACGGCGACGAACCGTGACGGGATCTACGCCGCGACGCTGCAGGCGGCCCGCTCTATCGCAGGTGAAAGCTCCGTGATCCGCGTGCTGGTGGGTGAGGATGGCGAGGACTACGCCGTGGTGGCGGCCGCGGGCGGGCGAGAGGACGTTGTAGGCGTCACGCTCTCCCTGTCGATCTTGCCGCAGTGGAAGCGTGACCGCCTCAACACTCATCGCTCCTACGAGGTGGTCGTGGAGGACTCGGAGATCGCCGAACCTCTGGGGTTCCCCCCTGAGTCCGCGTTCCTTCTGAGCGGCCCATTGTTCATGAAAGACGAGCTGCGGGGCCTGCTCGTCGTGGGGAGCAGCTCCTCGCTCCCGATGGCGAACCGGGACACCCTCGAGGCGCTGACGTCGCAGGTAGCGCTCGCGCTCGACAGCGCGGCCCTGACGGAGGATCTGCTCCGTCAGCAGACCGAAGCCCGGTTCCGTTCCCTCGTCCAGAATTCGACCGACGTCGTCATGGTCGTCGACGCGGACTCGACCGTGCGCTACGTGAGCCCCTCCGTGGAGGGGGTCTTCGGCTACGATCCGGCGGAGCTCGAGAACACCCAGCTCACGCGCCTGATCCATCCCGCTGACAAGACCCAGGTGCTCCAGTTCCTCACCCTGAGCGGGAGCGAAGGGGCGACCTCGACCAGCCTCATCGAGTCACGGATGCGGCATCGCGACGACTTCTGGCTGCACATCGAGACGCTCCGCACGGATCTGATGCACGATCCCAACGTGAAGGGGATCGTCCTCAACTCGAGAGACGTCTCCGAGCGCAAGGCCTTCGAGGAGCAGCTCTCGCATCAGGCCTTCCACGACTCGATCACCGGGCTCGCCAACCGGGCGCTCTTCCGAGATCGCGTGGAGCATGCGCTGGAGCGCTTGACCCGCGACGCCGACCCCGTCTCCGTGCTGTTCATGGACCTGGACGACTTCAAGACGATCAACGACTCACTCGGTCACGCGGCCGGCGATCGGCTTCTCGGTGAAGTGGGGGAGCGGTTGCGGACCTGCCTGCGAACCCCCGACACGGCGGCTCGTTTGGGTGGCGACGAGTTCGCGATCCTGCTCGAGGACGGAGGCGAGAGCGTCGGTGCCGCCGAGGTGGCCGGCCGGATCCTGAAGGCCCTCGACGGGCCGTTCCTCCTCGACGGGAAGGAGGTCTTCGTCCGAGCGAGCATCGGGATCGCGTCGTCGGGAGTCAACCGGGCGATCGGGCCGGAGGGTGCCGAGGAACTCTTGCGGAACGCCGACGTCGCGATGTACATCGCGAAGGAGGCAGGGAAGAACCGCTACCAGATCTTCGAGCCGGAGATGCACGACACCGCGCTGCGTCGCCTCGAGCTGAAGGCGGACCTCCAGCGGGCGGTCGAGAAATCAGAGTTCGTTCTCCATTACCAGCCCGTGATCCGCTTGGAGACGGGCGAGATCGAGGGATTCGAGGCGCTCATCCGCTGGAACCATCCAAGTCGCGGTCTGGTGCCGCCGCTCGACTTCATCCCGCTGGCGGAAGAGACGGGGCTCATCGTCCAGATCGGCACGTGGGTGCTCTCGGAGGCCTGTCGCCAGGCGGTTGCCATCCAGGGACCCAGCTCGGAGGCGAAGCCTCTGCAGATGGCCGTGAACCTGTCCGCTCGGCAGCTCCAGCGACCCGAGATCGTCCGCGAGATCGCACAGGTCCTCCTCGACAGCGGCCTTCCGCCCGAGTGTCTCGTGCTGGAGATCACCGAGAGCGTGATGATGCAGGACATGGTGCTGTCGAACGAGCGGCTCACTCAGCTGAGGCAGCTCGGAGTGAAGCTGGCGGTCGACGACTTCGGGACCGGATATTCATCGCTCAACTACATCCGCCGCTTCCCGGTCGACATCTTGAAGGTGGACAAGTCCTTCGTCGACGGGGTGAACGAGGAAGGCGAGGAGTCCGCTCTCACCGCCGCGATCATCGAGCTCGCCGGCATCCTCAACCTCCGTCCGGTGGCGGAGGGCATCGAACGCGCCGATCAGCTGGAGAAGCTCCTGGAGCTTCATTGCGAGCTGGGTCAGGGGTTCTACTTCTCGCAGCCACTACCGATCGAAGGCGTAGAGGAGCTCCTTCGCGCACGTCACATGCTGGCCACCCGGGACGCAGAGCTCACGTCGTAGGGTGTCGGTCGATCCGGGATCTACGGTGGGGTCTGCTGATCGGGCGTTCCGATCCGGAACCAGCGGTATCCGTAACCCTCGAGCTTCAGCTCGAGCGCCGTCCCCTGGATCTCGTCGAGCGCCGGACGTTCGTCCAGGAGGTCGTCGAGATGGGCTTCGTCGGGAACGTCTCCGAGCTCCACGCTCACCACGCACGGCTCGGACGCCAGGTTGTGGACCGCCACGACGGTGCGCCCCTCCCAGTCGCACCGGTGGCCGAGGACCGCGTCGACATCCGTCTCCAGGACCTGCCACGTTCCCCACGACAGCTCGGTCGTTTCGCGCCGGCGCCGGATCACCCGTTCCATCCAGCTCAGCAGGGAGTCCGGGTCGCGCCGTTGGGCCGCCGCGTTGACGGCCAACGGCCCGAACCGGCCCTCGACGACGGGTCGTCGAAGGCGTGACGGCCGGGCGCTGGAGAACCCGCCGTTCCTCTCGTCGTTCCACTGCATCGGCGAGCGGACGCTCATGCGGCCGTCGATCGCGAGGTTCTCGGCCATCCCGATCTCCTCGCCGTAGAAGAGGACGGGCGTCCCGGGCAGCGAGAACAGCAGGCTGTAGACCAGGCGGATCCGCTGCTGGTCGCCGTCGAGCATCGAGGGCAGCCGGCGGCGGAGCCCGCGGCCGAAGAGCTGCATCTCCTCCTCAGGTCCGAATGCCTCGAAGACCTCCTGGCGCTGGGCGTCGGTCAGCTTGTCCAGCGTGAGCTCATCGTGGTTGCGGACGAAGTTCGCGAACTGCTGATCGTCCGTCTCGCGGACGGTCTCCCGCAGGGCGGCCGCCAGCGGTGCGGCGTCCTGCCGGGCGAGCGCCAGGTACATCGCCTGCATCAGGTTGAAGTTGAAGAGGAGCTGGACCTCGTCGCCGTCCTTGCCGCCGAAGAAGGTCCTGAGGTCCTTCGGCGGGAGGTTCACCTCACCGAGCAGGACTCCGTCGCCTCGGCGTCGCGAGATGAACGAGCGCAGGTCCCGCAGCGCCTCGTGCGGATCGAGGTTCACGTCGCCCGCGATCCCGCCGGTCTCGAGGAGGAAGGGCACCGCGTCGACGCGGAACCCGTCGACCCCGAGCTCCAGCCAGAAGCCCGCGATCTTGGCGATCTCCTCCCGCACCTTCGGGTTGCTGATGTTCAGGTCCGGCTGATGCGAGTAGAAGTGGTGGAGGAAGTACTGGCCGGCCTTCTCGTCACGAGCCCAGATGCTCTCCTCGGCGTCGGGGAACACGACGTCGTTCTTGGGCTCGGCCGGCGGCTCGTCGGCCCAGACGTAGAAGTCCCGGAACTCGGAGTCGGGAGACGATCGGGCCGCTCGGAACCAGGGATGCTTGTCCGACGTGTGGTTCACGGCGAGGTCGATGATGACGCGCATCCCGCGGTCCTTCGCCGTCCTGATCAACGCCACGAAGTCGCCGAGGGAGCCCAGCCGGTGGTCGACCCCGTAGTAGTCGGTGATGTCGTAGCCGTCGTCGCGGTTGGGGGAGGGCTGGAAGGGCATGAGCCACAGGCAGCTGATGCCTATGCCCGCGAGGTAGTCGACACGTTCGGTGAGTCCCGTGAGGTCCCCGATCCCGTCCCCGTCCCAGTCGAGGAAGGTCTCCACGTCCAGGCAGTAGATCACCGCGTTCTTCCACCACAGGTCGCTGGTCCGCGCGGTCGTCATCACGTCACCTCCGGGAGCACGTGCTCGGCGAACACCTCGATGAACCGGTCCTGCTGCTGTCCCACGTGGTGCAGATAGATCGCGTCCACGCCGAGCTCGGCGATCTCCAGCAGCCATTTCACGAAGCGGCCCGTGTCGGCGGACACGAGCACCGGCCCGGAGACATCTTCCGGACGCACGTGCCGGGCTGCTTCATCGAACTGGGTGGGCAGCTCGAGGTTCCACGCGAGGTCCGATCCGAACACGTTCGTGCGCCACTGGTCGTGCGCGATCGCAAGCGCCGCGTCCTCGTCCTCGGCCCATGAGAGGTGCACCTGGACGGCCACAGGCTTGCGATCGCCGCCTCCCTCGCGGAAGGCGTCGATGACGCGCCGCAGGGTGTCGGGGCGCTGGTTCACCGTGATCAGGCCGTCGGCCCAGCCGCCGACCGTCCGCGCGGTCCGTTCGCTGACGGCCGCGCCGTACAGCGGCGGGGTCTCGTCGGGAAGGCTCCACACACGCGCACGATCGACCCGCACGAGCCCGTCGTTGCTCACCTCGTCGCCGAGGAGCAGCGAACTGATCACCTGCACGCACTCGAGGAGCCTCGCGTCCCGCTCGGCCTTGACGGGCCAGGGATCGCCGGTCACGTGCTCGTTCAGCGCTTCGCCGGTGCCCAGGGCCGCCCAGAAGCGGCCGGGGAACAGCTCGCCCACAGTGGCGATCGCCTGCGCGATCACCGCGGGGTGGTAGCGCTGCCCCGGCGCCGTGACCACGCCGAACGGCAGCGCCGTCGCTTGCATCGCGGCGCCCAGCCACGACCAGGCATGTCCAGAATGGCCCTGTCGCTCGCTCCACGGGGCCAGGTGATCCGAGCACATCGCCGCCTGGAAGCCGGCCGCTTCGGCCGCACGGACGGCGGCCAGGAGGCGAGCGGGGGACAGCTGCTCGTGGGACGCGTGGAACCCGACCGTCGGCATCCTTCCACCCGTACCCGTCCAGCCCTCGGTTCAGTCCGAGTCTTCCCGCCTGCGGAGGATCACCCGCGGCACGGTCGTGGGGCGAGTGCTACGCCGGTGAGCCGAGGACCGCCACAAGCCGTTCCACGCGTCGCCAGATCCGGAGCGGCCGGTCTGGACATCGTCCGGCTCTCGGGCAGCGCGAGCTGCTCGTGGATGCGGCTTCGCCTCGCGCGCTTCCCGCGATCGGGTCGAACAGATAGGCGACGGCAGCTCCCGCCGGCCCGGCGATGACCATCGTCCGGATGCGCATGATGCCTCCTCAAGGTCGGGGGTCGGAGGGTCGAAATGCATCTTGGGCTTCTGGCGCGGAAGGCAACAGACCTTCGTCCGCCTACGGAAACGGCTGAATGCCGCTAGAGGCCTGGGTAACGCCGAGATGGGAACATCTCAGCGCGACCCGTGTGAGGTTTCCAGTATGGAGGGCGAAGGGATGGAGTCGATCGGGAAGGCAGGCGCCGCGTTGCTGCTCGCTGCGCTCACCCTGACGGCCTGCCAAGAGGCGACGGAGGATCCTCCGACCGGACCGCCTCCGAGCGTCGAGCCTCCTGAGGTCCCGGAAGGGGCGTTCATCGTCGCCGCCGCCGGCGATATCGCATGCGAGACGGGTGATTCCGACTTCGACGGGGGAGACCCGGACGAGTGCCAAACGCGAGCGACGGCCGATCTGCTCGCCGACGCCGACGCCGTCCTCCCGCTCGGGGATCTCCAGTACCCAGACGGCACGCTCGAGTCCTTCGAGGCCTACGACGCGACGTGGGGCAAGTTCGCCGATGAGACGTACCCGGTGCCGGGGAACCACGACTACCACGTCGGCGGCGCCGCGGGGTACTACGACTACTGGGAGTCGAAGGACCGGCCGATCGGCGCGGGCAGGAGCGGCTACTACAGCTGGGACCTCGGCGCCTGGCACCTGATCGCGCTCAACTCCAACTGCGACGACGTTCCCTGCGACGAGGATTCGCCGCAGAACGACTTCCTCGAGCAGGACCTCGCGAACACGACCCAGCCGTGCGTCCTCGCGTACTGGCATCACCCCTTGTTCAACTCGGGCGACAAGCACGGTGACTCCACGCCTTCGGGCGCCGAGGCGTTCATGGAGGACCTCTACGCAGCCGGCGCCGACATCGTCCTGAACGGCCACGAGCACAACTACCAGCGCTACGGGAAGCAGGATCACACTGGCCGGGCGACCGCGGACGGCATCCGAGAGTTCGTGTCGGGAGCCGGAGGGAAGAGCCACTACGGCTTGCTCCAGGAGAAGGATCCCAACTACGAGTTCGGGAACGCAACGGACTTCGGCGTGCTGAAGCTCCACCTGGGGGACGACAGCTACTCGTGGGAGTTCGTGTCCGTGGACGGCGCCGTGCTCGACGCCGGTGGCCCGGTTCCCTGCAACTGACGAGAGAGCGCGCGGGCAGCGCTCCAGAGCAGGCCAGGCCTCTTTAGGATGCGCTCGTGAAGCGGTGCCCGTCCTGCGGAGAGGAGAACGCCGATAGGGCTCGCTTCTGCCAGAGCTGCGCCACGCCGCTGGGCGAGGCCGACGCGCCCGCCGCCGATGTCCGCAAGGTCGTCACGGTCGTCTTCGCCGACGTGACCGGATCGACGGCGCTGGGGGAGCGGCTGGACCCCGAGGCCCTTCGACGCGTCATGAGTCGGTACTTCGACGAGATGGCCACCGTGATCGAGCGTCACGGGGGGACGGTCGAGAAGTTCATCGGCGACGCCGTGATGGCGGTCTTCGGAATCCCGCGCCTGCATGAGGACGACGCCGTGCGGGCGGTGCGAGCCGCGATCGGGATGCGCGACGCGCTCGAAGTGCTGAACCAGGATCTGCAGCGTGAGCACGGCGAGGGGCTCGCGGCGAGGATCGGCGTGAACACCGGCGAAGTCGTCGCCGGTGATCCGTCCGCTGGGCAACGCCTGGTCACGGGCGACGCGGTGAACGTCGCCGCCCGCCTGGAGCAGGCGGCGACGCCTGGCGAGATCCTCCTGGGAGAGCCGACCTATCGCCTCGTGAAGGACGCGGTCGAGGTGGCAGCAGTCGACGCCCTCGCGATGAAGGGCAAGGAGGACCGCGTACCCGCCTTCCGATTGCTGGCCGTCACGGCCGGCGTCGCGGGCCACGAGCGACACCTGGACTCCCCGATGGTCGGTCGCGCGAAGGAGCTCTCCCTGCTCGAGCATGCGCTCGAGCGCGCCATGACCGACCGGACGTCGCACCTGTTCACGCTGATGGGACCGGCTGGCGTCGGGAAGTCCCGCCTCGTCCACGAGTTCCTGTCCGGCTCGGCCGCGGACGCGACCGTCCTGCGCGGCCGATGTCTCTCCTACGGCGAGGGGATCACGCTCTTCCCGCTCGCCGAGGTGATCCATCGGGCGGCGGAGATCCTCGACACCGACCCTTCAGAGGTCGCTCGCTCCAAGCTCGACGCCGTCCTCGCGGGCGCACCTGACGCCGAGCGCGCCGCGCGGCTGGTCGCCGGCCTGTTCGGCTGGGCCGAGCCGGGCACTCCCGAGGATGCCTCCTGGGCCGTTCGAAAGCTGCTCGAGCATCTCGCCCGCGAGCGTCCGGTCGTCGTCGTGTTCGACGACATCCATTGGGGCGAGCCGACGTTCCTCGACCTGATCGAGCACCTCGCCGATTGGACGCGCGAGGCGGCGCTCCTCCTCCTGTGCATCGCGCGGCCCGAGCTGTTGGAAGTGCGACCGGGGTGGGGGGGCGGCAAGATGAACGCGACCTCGATCCTGCTCGAGCCCCTGCCCGCCGACGAGGCCTCGACGCTCGTGGACAACCTGCTCGGCCGGGCCGACATCCCGCATGCGGCGCGAGACCGGATCCTCGAGGCCGCCGAGGGCAACCCGCTGTTCGTCGAGGAGATGCTCGCGATGCTGATCGACGACGGCCTGCTCCGACTGGAGGACGGCGCGTGGCGCGCCGTCGAGGACCTGGCGGACGTGACGGTGCCGCCCACGATCCACCTGCTCCTCGCGGCCCGGCTGGACCGGCTCGATGCCGAGGAGCGGGCCGTGATCGAGCGCGGCGCCGTCGAGGGCAAAGTTTTCCACTCGGGCGCCGTCGCCACCCTCAGCCCGCAGACCTCCCGGTCCCAGGTCCGCTCGCGGCTGCTCGCGCTCGCGCGCAAGGAGCTGATCCGGCCGGACCGGCCAGAGTTCGCCGGCGAGGATGCCTTCCGGTTCCGCCACCTCCTGATCCGCGACGCGGCGTACCAGGCGATGCCGAAGGAGCAGCGGGCCGAGCTGCACGAGAGGTACGCCGGCTGGCTCGGCGAGGCCGCCCGCGACCGGATGGTGGAGTACGAGGAGATCCTCGCGCACCACCTCGAGCAGGCGTACCGCTACCGAGTCGAGCTCGGCGCGGTCGACGATCGCGCTCAGGCGGTCGCGCGGCGAGCCGTCGGGCACCTCCTCGCGTCGGCGGCGAGGGCGGACGAGCGGGGCGACCTCGCCGCGGCGAGATCCCTGCTGGAACGATCCGTCGAGCTCGCGGGCGACACCGACCGGGTCGCCGCCCTTGTCGCTCTCGCCGAGCTGCTCCCGGAGGTCGGCGAGTTCACCGAGGCGCACCGTGTCGCTGCTAGCGCGGTCGAGGCGGCCGCCGGGGTGGTGGACCGCGCGTCGGCGCTCCGAGCCGAGCTCGTGCAAAATTTCACCAAGCTCTCCGTGGATCCGGGATGGTCGATGGCCCAGGCACGCGCCGTCGCCCAACGGGTCCTCGAGGAGGCCGAGCAGCTCGGCGACCAGGATCTGCAGGACCGCGCCATCCTCGCCTTGGCGCAGGAGCTGTTCTTCCTCGGGAAGACATCGGAGGCGATCGAGACGCTCGACCGGCTGGCCGGGCGCGCGCCGGCGATGTCCAGACGGGTGCGAACGGACATCGCCGCGCAGCTCGTGGTGAACGCCTACTTCGGCGCGGTGCCGATGGAGGACGCCTTCGACATCCTCGACCACGCGGCGGAGATCCGCGGAGAGAGCCTCGCCGGGAGGGCACACGACGCCCGGGTGCGGGGCGCGATGCTCGGGATGTCCGGTCGCTTCGACGAAGCGCACGATGCCTTCGACGAGTCGGAGGCGCTCTACGACGAGCTGGGATCGCCGTCGATCGGGGTGACGACGAACCAGGTGGTGGGGGAGACCCTACGGCTCGAAGGGCGACTCGACGACGCGGAACGCGTCTTCCGTGCGATGAACGAGGCGTACGATGCGATGGAGGAGAAGGGGTTCAACTCGACCGTCTGCGCGGTGCTCGCGCACATCCTGTGCGACCAGGATCGGTTCGAGGAAGCCGAGCGGTGGGTGTTCCGCAGCCGGGGCATGAGCGCCGACGACGACTTCGCGTCGCAATCCGAATGGCGAACGGCGCAGGCT
>JALZDC010000365.1 GCA_030862755.1 Actinomycetota bacterium | reverse complement strand
CGGCGCTCGCCGCGGTAAGTCTCTCGTTCATCGCCGGCTACATCCGAGCACGGGGCGCGGCGCTTGGCTATTCCGTGGAGGAGCGTCACGTCACGCGCGGGGCGCGCTACGTCCTGGTGGTCGCGTTCCTGCTGTTGGGGTGGACCTGGGCCGTGTGGGCGGTGGCGGCGATGTCCGGCCTGGCCGCCGTGGTTCGGGCCGGACAGGTCGCGCAGGAGGAGCGAACGGCGTGATCGGTCGACCTTGGGCCGGCGAGACGGCGACGTACCTGCTCTACCGCTTCATGAGCTGGCTCGGCCAGATCCTGCCGACGAGGACCGGGCGGTCGCTGTACGAGAGGGCGAGCCGGCTCTTCTACCGTCTCGCGCCCGGCACGCGCGCGACGGTCGCCGCCAACCAGGCTCAGGTCCTCGGCCGCCCGGCCGAGGATCCGCTGGTTCAGGCATCCACCCGTGAGGCGTTCGCCCTCTACGCGCGGTACTGGTTCGACACCTTCAACGTCCTCGGGTGGAGCGATGAGCAGGTGATCGCCGCATTCCGGTTCGAGGGCGTCGAGCACGTCGAGAAGGGATTGGCGGACGGCAAAGGCGTCGTGATCGCGCTGCCACACACGGGCAACTGGGACGTGGGCGGCCGGGCCATGGGGCTCCGCGTGGGGCCGGTGGTGTCGGTAGCTGAGCACCTGAGGCCGGAGCCACTGTTCGAGCTCTTCCTCGAGCATCGAAGCCGGCTCGGGATCGACATCATCGACCTGGCGAGCGAGCACGTGGGCAGGCAGCTCACCCAACGGCTCGAGCAGAACCGGATCGTGGCGCTCGTGGCCGACCGAGATCTCTCCGGCGGCGGCGTCGAGGTGGAGATGTTCGGCCGCACCAGACGGATGCCCGCGGGGCCCGCGCTCATGGCGTTGTCGGCTGGCGCGCCCTTGCTCTCGGGCCCGACCTACACGACCAGGGACGGCTGGGTCGAGGTGCTGACCCCGGTGTCGATCGAGCCGACCGGCCGGCGGAAGGACGACGTCATCGCGCTGACGCGAGCGCTGGCCACCGCGTTCGAGAAGGCGATCGCCGCCGCGCCGTCGGACTGGCATCTGTTCCAGCCCGGTTGGGACACGTAGGCCTCGTGAGGATCGCCCTCGTCTGCCCGTACGCCTGGGAAGCGGCGGGCGGTGTCCAGGTGCACGTCGCCAACCTCGCGACCCGCCTGCTCGAACGCGGGCACCACGCGACGGTGTTGGCGCCCACGATCGCGACGCCCTCGGAGCCATGGGTGCGCTCGGTGGGGCGGCCGATCCGGATCTCGTACCGGGGCACGGTCGCGCCGGTCGCTCCGCTGTCCTACCGGCGGACCCGGGCCGCGCTGGCCTCCCTCCATCCCGACGTCGTGCACGTTCACGAGCCGCTCACGCCGAGCGTCTCGATGTTCGCGACGCTCGCCTCGAGGGTCCCGGTCCTCGCCACCGTCCACGCCTACCTGGATCGGTCGTACGCGATGGAGCTCGCAGCCCCGGTGCTCCGCCGCATCTGGCGAAGGGTGACCGTCGGCGTCGCCGTCTCGGACGCGGCCGCGTCGTTCCTCCGACGAGCGGCGCCCGATGCGACGTTGGAGATCGTCCCGAACGGAGTGGATGTCGGAGCGTTCGCCGAGGCGGAGCCGCGCGCGGACCTTCCGCCCGGACGGCGGATCCTGTGGGTGAACCGCCTGGATGCGCAGAAGGGGTTCCCGATCGCCGTCGCCGCGTTTTCCAAGGTGCTCGCGGAGGTTCCGGACGCGGTGCTCGTGGTGGTCGGGGAGGGCAAGGATCGGGAGGCCCTGGGGCTCCTGACCGAGTCGGCCCTGGCTCGGGTGGACATGCGCGGCGCCGTGCCGAACGAGCAGGTTCCGGGGTTCCACGCGGCGTGCGAGGCCTTCGTGTCGCCGGCCGTCGGGCAGGAGAGCTTCGGGATCGCTCTCGTGGAGGCGATGGCGGCCGGTCTGCCGGTCGTCGCCACCGACATCCCAGGCTATCGGGAGGTGGTATCGGGCGGCGTCGAGGGACTTCTCGTGGCGCCCCGGGACCCGGAGGCACTTGCGGCCGGCCTGGTCCGGGTCCTGACCGAGCCCGGGCTGGCGGCGAGGCTCGGCGGGGCCGGCCGCGAGCGCGCGCTCGCCTTCGACTGGCCGGTCGTCGTCGACCGCCTGGAGGAGCTGTACCGCCGCGCGATCGATAGCCCTGGCTACGATAGGTCGCGATGACCGCTCTGTGGATCGTGCTCGGGATCCTCGTGGTCCTGATGCTCGCCGGCGTGTGGTTCTACAACCGACTGGTGACCGTGCGGACGCGCGTGGACAACGGCTGGTCGCAGATCGACGTCCAGCTCCGTCGCCGGGCAGACCTGGTCCCCAACCTCGTCGAAACCGTGAAGGGGTACGCCGCGCACGAGCGGCAGCTCTTCGAGCAGGTGACGGAGGCGCGGGCCCGCTCCTTGGGAGCGACAGGGGTGACGGACCAGGCCGACGCCGAGAACCACGTCACCGCGGGTCTCCGCAAGCTCCTCGCGGTCGTGGAGAACTATCCCGATCTCAAGGCGAACCAGAGTTTCCTCGCGCTGCAGGAGGAGCTCATCGGCACCGAGTCGAAGATCGCGTACGCTCGGCAGTTCTACAACGACCAGGTGATGCGGCTGAACACGCTGATCCAGTCGTTCCCCTCCTGGATCGTCGCGCGTGCATCCGGCTTCGAACAGCGTCCTTTCTTCGAGATCGACGAGCCGACTCGCGGACCCGTGCAGGTGGATCTCGCGTAGCCGTGTACGAGCAGATCGCCGCGAACAAGCGCAAGACCGTGGTCCTGTTCGTGTTGGCCGTGGTCCTCCTGGGCGGTGTCGGATACGCGATCGGGCTGCTCACCGACAGCGGTCCCGTGGGGCTGGTGATCGCGTTGATCGTCGCCGTGGCGATGTCGGTCGGGTCCTTCCTCTACGGCGATCGGATCGTGCTGGCATCCACCCGGGCCCGTGAGGTCCCGAAGGACCAGGAGCCCCGCCTCCACAACATCGTCGAGGGTCTCGCGATCGCCGCGGGGATCCCGAAGCCGCGGGTGTGGATCGTGCCCGAGAGTGCACCCAACGCCTTCGCGACCGGACGCGATCCAGAGCACAGTCACGTGGCGGTCACACAGGGACTGATCGAGACGATGAACCGGGTGGAGCTCGAGGGGGTGATCGGACACGAGATGGCTCACGTCCTCGATCGCGACATCCTGGTGGGGACCGTCGTGGCGACACTCGTCGGCGCCGCCGTACTCCTCGCGGAGTTCTTCATGCGGATGTGGTGGTGGGGCGGGTTCCGCGGCCGCCGGGGCAGCGGTTCCGGCGGGGGTGCGGTCTCCGCGTTGATCTTCGCCATCGGGTTCGTCTTGCTCATCCTGGCGCCGATCTTCGGCCAGCTGATCCGTCTCGCCGTCTCGCGCAACCGGGAGTTCCTTGCTGATGCGCAGGGAGCGATGCTCACGCGCTATCCGCCTGGGTTGATCGCGGCGCTGAGGAAGCTCCAGAGCGCGCCGACCGCCATGCGGTCCGCGAACAACGCCACCGCCCACCTGTGGCTGAATCAGCCGTCGCGGATAGAGGGGGAACGGCTCGGAGCGATGGAGCGCCTCTTCTCGACCCACCCGCCGCTGTCGGAACGCATCAACCGCCTGGAGGAGATGTGACGTTCCCGTCGAGATGGCCTGGGGTGTTTGGGAAGATCGAGGTACGGGGTTAGTCTCGAGCGGTGGGTCCCTTTGGAAGGGACCTTCTTCATTCCCAACGTGATATCGCAGGAGGTCGTTCGGTGGCGCTGACCCAACGGGGAAGGATCGCGATCGGCGCGGTATCGGCCGCCGTCGTCGCCGTGCTGGCCGTGCTCGCGTTCACGGGGAACGCACCTACGCCGATCCAAGACATCGTGGACAAGGTGACGGGGAAGCCGCAGCCGTGCCCACTCACAGGCGAGCTCCGGAAGGGAGGGAGAGGAGCGCAGGCGCGTCCTCTCCTCGCGGTGAAGGTCGAGAACACGGTCGAGGCCTTCCCGATCGCCGGACTCGAACGCGCGGACGTGATCTACGAGGAGCCCGTGGAGGGCAGCATCACGCGGTTCGCTGCCCTCTTCCAGTGTCGAGACGCAGCGCGGGTGGGGCCGGTCCGGAGCGCTCGGACGACGGATCCCAAGATCCTGTCGCAGCTCTCCGAGGAGCCGCTCCTCGCGTATTCGGGGGCGAACCCGAAGGTCGCGGCCGCTCTGGAGCAGGCGGGCGTCGTCTCCCTCACCGAGACATCCGCCGGCGACGCATACGTGAGGGACGGCGCTCGATCGGCTCCCCACGACCTCTTCGTGTCGACCAAGAAGCTCTACCGGATCGCCAAGGAGACCGACGTCGACTTCTCCTCCCTCCCCGAAGCCATCTTCCGTTTCGACGAGGAGGTGCCGACACCGAGCAAGCCGCGGACGTCGGCGTCGGTGTCGTTCTCGCCATCCAACGTCGTGGGGTGGGCTTGGTCGGACGACGGCTGGGTTCGACAGCTCGACGGCGAGCCAATGCTCGCCGAGAACGGCACCCCGATCGCCGTCGACAACGTGGTGATCCAGGAGGTCGTGGTGACCGATTCCGACATCGTGGACGTGGCGGGGTTCCCCTCGCCCGACGTGAAGCTCATCGGCGAGGGACGAGCGTGGATCCTGCGCGACGGTCGTCTCGTCATCGGCCGCTGGCGGCGTGCCTCGCCGGGCGACGTCACGGGATTCGAGACCAAGGGCGGCGACGAGATCGCTCTCGCGCCGGGGACCACGTTCGTCCAGCTGGTGCCCAAGGACGAGGGTGAGGTCACCTTCGAGCGGTAGCTCCGAGGCTTCCCCGCAGGTCGCGGCGGTACACTCGGAACATCCGAGCGCGACCGAAGCAGCCGAAGGAGGGGGAATGCAGCGCGAGACCGGCACCTTCACCGTGAAGTCCGGGCTGGCGGAGATGCTCAAGGGCGGCGTCATCATGGACGTCACCACCTCCGAGCAGGCCAAGATCGCTGAGGATGCCGGCGCTTCCGCGGTGATGGCGCTCGAGCGAGTGCCCGCGGACATCCGCCGGGACGGCGGTGTCGCCCGCATGGCCGACGCAACCAAGGTCGAGGAGATCCAGCAGGCCGTCTCGATCCCGGTGATGGCCAAGGCGCGGATCGGACACTTCGTGGAGGCGCAGATCCTGCAGGCGCTCGGGGTCGACTACGTCGACGAGTCCGAGGTGCTCACGCCGGCGGACGAGGAGTACCACATCGACAAATGGGCGTTCAACGTCCCCTTCGTGTGTGGGGCGCGCGACCTCGGCGAGGCGCTCCGCCGCATCGCCGAGGGCGCCGCGATGATCCGCACGAAAGGTGAGGCCGGTACCGGCAACGTGGTCGAGGCGGTGCGGCACCAGCGCACGATGCTGCGCCAGATCGCCGACGTCTCCCAGCTCCGACCCGAGCAATACGTCACGAAAGCGAAGGAGCTCGGCGCTCCCGTGGACCTCGTCCGGATGGTCGCGGAGCAGGGCCGCCTACCGGTCGTCAACTTCGCCGCCGGCGGTCTGGCGACGCCGGCCGATGCAGCCCTGATGATGCAGCTCGGGGTCGACGGTGTCTTCGTGGGCTCCGGGATCTACAAGTCGTCGGACCCGGAGCCGCGCGCCCGTGCGATCGTCGAGGCAACGACGCACTTCAACGACCCCGAGATCCTGGCGAAGGTGTCCCACGGTCTCGGCGAGCCCATGCAGGGTCTGGAGATCGGCACGCTGGAGACGCGTCTCCAGGACCGCGGCTGGTAGGTCGCGTTCCGATGAAGACCGGCGTGCTGGCCCTGCAAGGCGACTTCCGCGAGCACGTCCGGATCCTCTCCTCGATGGGCGCCGCCGCGACCGAGGTTCGCATTCCCACTCAGCTCGCCGACGTGGATCGCCTCGTGATCCCGGGCGGCGAGTCCACCACGATCGGGAAGCTGGCTCGCGCCTACGACCTGGTGGAGCCGATCCAGGAACAGGCCCGGGGCGGCATGCCCATCCTCGGGACGTGTGCGGGGATGATCGTGATGGCCGAGCGGGTGATCGACGGCGACCCCCTGCTCTCGCTGATGGACGTCACGGTTCGCCGGAACGCCTACGGTCGCCAGGTGGATTCGTTCGAGGCCGACGTGGATGTGGAGGGGATCGACCATCCCGTGCGCGGTGTCTTCATCAGGGCCCCCTGGATCGAGGATGTCGGCTCCGGCGTCCACGTGCTCTCGACGTACGAAGGCCGCCCGGTCATCTTGCAACAGGGGAACCTGCTGGCATCCTCCTTCCATCCGGAGCTGATCGGTGAGACCGCGCTCCACGAGTACTTCCTGTCCCTGTCGAGGTAGATGCGATGTCCGGCCATTCCAAGTGGGCAACCATCAAGCGGAAGAAGGCCGCGAAGGACTCGAAGCGCTCGAACCAGTTCGCCAAGCTCCTTCGCGCCGTCGAGGTCGCCGCGAGAGAGGGCGGTGGCGACCCCGCCTCGAACATGACGCTCGCTTCTGCCGTGGAGAAGGCGAAGGCGTCCTCGGTCCCGAGCGACAACATCGATCGCGCGATCAAGCGGGGAAGCGGGGATGACGGCGGCGGCGCCAGGTACGAGGAGATCACGTACGAGGGCTACGCGCCCGGCGGGATCGCGCTGTTCGTCGAGACGCTCACCGACAACCGGAACAGGACGGCCCAGGATGTCCGACACGCGTTCACCCGGAACAGCGGGAACCTGGGCGAGACGGGCTCGACCGGTTGGATGTTCACGCGCAAGGGCGTGATCGTCGTGGAGAAGTCGGCGGCGCCGGACGACGTGCGCTTGCTGGAGCTGGCGCTGGAGGCCGGCGCCGAGGACCTGAACGACTCCGAGAGCTCGTGGGAGATCGTGACGGATCCGTCGGCGCTCGCCACCGTCCGCGACGTGTTGGGCGCGGCAGGCATCGAGATCTTCTCGGCGGAGCTGACGATGCTGCCGCAGTCGACGATCCCCGTGGACGGCGGGGAGGCACGCAGGGTCCTCCAGCTTATCGAGGCGCTCGACGACCTTGAGGACGTCCAGAACATCTACGCGAACTTCGACATCCCCGAAGAGGTCATGGCCGCTCTTTAGAAGTGACCACCCGGAGAAGTGACCACCCGGGAGGCTGGTCGTTGCTCGGGGTCCCGACCCCGCCTAGACTCGGGCGAACGGATGTTCGAGAGGCGCGTGCTCGGTGTGGATCCCGGCCTGGCAAGGCTGGGCCTCGCCGTCGTCGATGGGAACGGGTCCGCGGCCGACCTGATCTGGGCCGGAGCGGTCCACACACCGGCGGGTTCGGAGGAGTCCGAGCGTCTCCGGCTTCTCTGCGTCGCGGTGCGGGAGGCGATCTCGGCCCATCGGCCCGCTTGGGTGGCTGTGGAGCGGCTGGCCTGGAACAAGAACCATGTGAGCGCCCTCACGGTCGCGCGTGCCACGGGCGCCATCATGGTGGTCGCGGCCGACGCGGGGCTCGCCGTGGCGGAGTACGGTCCCAACGAGGTGAAGATGGCGGTGACCGGCATGGGCAACGCGGACAAGCGGCAGGTGCGAAGGGCGCTGGTCAAGGTGCACGGGCTGAAGGAGGCGCCGGTCCAGGCCGATGCCGCCGACGCCGTCGCGGTCGCGCTCACCCACCTGGTGGGAGCCCGCATGCGGGGCCTCGCCCGATCGGGGTCACGGTGATCTCGTTCCTGGAAGGTGAGGTCGTCGAGAAGGGCGCGAACCGCGTGGCGATCGGCGTCGGAGGCGTGGGCTACGACGTGCTCGTCCCCACCTCGGTGATCGCGACGCTCCCACCCGTAGGGAAGACGACCCGGTTGCACACCCGGTTGGTCGTGCGCGAGGACTCGATGACCCTCTACGGCTTCTCCGCCGTCGACCAGCGGGACCTCTTCGACCTGTTGACCGGCGTGACCGGCGTGGGCCCCAAGGTCGCGCTGGCCTTCCTGTCCGTGCTGCGCCCGGCGGCCCTCACCCGAGCGATCGTGAACGGCGACGCGGCCGCGCTCACGGTCGTCCCTGGGGTCGGGAAGAAGGTCGCGCAACGCGTCGTACTGGACCTCGCCGAGAAGCTGGGCGGCGAGGCCGAGCTTCCATCCGAGGGACCGATGGGGGACGTGCGGGAAGCGCTCCTGTCGCTGGGACTCACCGCGACGGAAGCCGGCGAGGCGATGCGCGGCATCGAGGCCGACGGGCGCGAGGCGGACGACATCCTCCGCGAGGCCCTGCAGAAGGTGGGTCGCTGATGTCCGAAGAAGAGCTGGTGCTGGGAACCGACCCCGAGCGCCCCGTCGACCCCGACGCCCTGACGGAGGAGGACCGCGAGTTCGACATCGCGCTCCGCCCGAGGACCCTCGGGGAGTTCGTCGGACAGGAACGGGTGAAGGAGCAGCTGCATCTCCTGATCGACGGTGCCCGCAAGCGCGGCGAGGGCGTCGACCACCTCCTGTTCAGCGGTCCGCCCGGTCTCGGCAAGACGACGCTCGCTCGCATCGTCGCGCACGAGATGGGCGCGGGGTTCCAGCCCACGTCCGGCCCGGCGCTCGATCGCCCTAGCGACCTGGCGGCGATCCTCACCAACCTCGAGGAGGGAGACGTCCTGTTCGTGGACGAGATCCACCGGATGCCACGGCCGGTCGAGGAGGTGCTGTACCCGGCCCTCGAGGATTTCAACCTCGACGTCGTCCTCGGGAAGGGACCGACGGCTCGCTCGATCCGGCTGGAGCTGCCACGGTTCACGCTCGTGGGGGCCACCACCCGCCCGGGCAGGATGACGCTCCCGCTCCGGGAGAGGTTCGGCTTCTCGCCGCGGCTGGACTACTACTCGGCCGAGGACCTGACGAAGATCGTGGGGCGCTCCGCCGGGATCCTCGACGTGCCGGTCGCCGGAGACGCGGCCGCTGAGATCGCCCGGCGCTCGCGCGGCACACCTCGGATCGCCAACCGGCTCCTCCGGCGGGTCCGGGACTTCGCCGAGGTGCGTCACGATGGCTCGGTCACGCTCGAGGTCGCGGCGGCGGGCCTGGAGGTCTTCGAGGTCGACGATCGCGGCCTGGATCGTTTGGATCACTCGATCCTCCAGACGCTCATCGACAAGTTCGGCGGCGGCCCGGTGGGGCTCTCGACCCTCGCGGCCTCTGTGGGGGAGGAGACCGACACCGTCGAGGACGTCGTGGAGCCATATCTCCTCCAACTGGGGTTCCTCCGCCGGACACCGCGCGGACGGGTGGCCACCGAGCACGCGTACAGCCACCTAGGCGCCTCCGTTCCGGGAACGCTGCCGCTGTAAGGCTGCGAGGTAAACTCCCGGTTTCCCTTCCACGGAGGTCTGCATGCTCGCCATCCTTGCTCAGCAGAGCCAAGCCAACCCCATCGTGGCGTTCCTTCCGCTCCTGCTCATGGGGGTCGTCTTCTACTTCCTGCTGATCCGTCCCCAGAACCAGCGTCGCCGGGCGCAGATGCAGATGCAGTCGGACGTCGAGGTCGGCGACGAGGTCGTCACGACCGCCGGCATCTACGGCACGATCACCGACATCGACGACGATTTCGGGATCGTGACCCTCGAGGTGGCCCCGAACACCGAGATCCGCATGGCTCGCGTCGCCATCGCGCAGCGCCTGGTCGAGGACGAGGACCTCGAGGACGAGGACGAGGTGGAAGGGGCCGAGCCGGGGTCGTGAGCGACCCGCTCCAGCCTCGCGATCCTGAGGAACCCGCGGCGGCCGTCCGCCACCCGGACGAGCGGCCTCCTCGGATGCCGGTCGAGCCGGTTCCGACCCGTCCGGCCCCGACCCCGTCGGGACCCGGAGACCTCGCCACCGTCACCCTCGAGGACGTCCAGGGCAACGAGGAGCTCTCGCTCTACATCGCTTCCGCCGACCGCGTGATGGAGGCCATGGGCTACACGGAGCACGGGTTCCGCCATGCGAACCTGGTCGCGAAGATCGCGTTCCAGGTCCTGAGCCGTCTTGGCTTCACGGAGCGGGAGGCGACGCTCGCGTCGGTCGCCGGATACCTCCACGACGTGGGCAACGCGCTCGCCCGTGATGCCCACGGCCAGACCGGAGCGGTCCTGGTGTATCAGTCGCTCCGGGACTCGGTCCACGGGGCCGACCTGATGCCGGTCCTCGCTGCGATCGCCAACCACGAAGAGTCCGAGGGGGTCGCCGTCTCGCCCATCTCGGCGGGAGTGATCCTCGCCGACAAGTCGGACGTGCACCGGAGCCGCGTGCGGAAGTCCGGCCGGATCGAGTTGGACGTGCATGACCGCGTGAACCACGCCGTCGAGCGGTCCTTCCTATCGGTAGACTCCGGGGCTCGCACCGTCAGTCTCGAGCTGACGATCGACACCGAGATCAGTCAGATCATGGAGTACTTCGAGATCTTCCTCGGACGCATGCAGCTCTGTCGTCACGCCGCCGAGCTGCTCGATGCTCGTTTCCGACTGGTCATCAACGAGGCCGAGCTGGCGTGAGACGCAACCGCGCCCTCTGGGCGTCCATCATCTTCGTGCTGGTGCTGGTCGGGGCGTCGGCGTTCGGTTTCGTGGACGGCGGCATGCGGCCGACCCTCGGACTCGATCTCCAGGGTGGCGCCTCGGTGATCCTCACGGCTCCCGAGTCCACGCCTCAAGACGTCATGGAGCAAGCGCTCGAGAACATCCGCAACCGTGTCGACGCCTTCGGCGTCGGTGAGCCGGACATCGCGTTGTCGGGGACCACGATCGAGGTGCAGATCCCCGGCAGCGCGAACGCCACTGTGCGGCGTCGCGATGCAGACCTCTTCTGTCTGGAAGGCAACGATGTGCTCCACGGATGCTCCGAAGACGAGGGCGTCGTTCGGGACGTGCTGAAGAGTCTCGAGGTCCGGTCGCAGCCCTCCCAGGTGTGCGTCGTGGACGGGGAGGGCGAGGACGTGGAGTGCTTCTCGAGCCGAGCGCAAGCCGACACCTTCCTCGCCGGCGTCCAGGTCGGACCGAAACAGCAGGGGTCGCCGAGCCCTTCCGCCTCCGCCTCTCCCAGCCCGTCCGCGTCGCCGTCGGCCGGGCCCTCGCCCGCCCCGAGCTCCTACTGCCTGACCGCACCGACGGGTGACCGGATCGGATGTTTCGACACCCGGGCGAAGGCGCAGGACGCGAGGGACGCGCTGGAGATCGAGGTGGTGAAGCGCACGTTCTGCGTGATCCCGGCCCGGCCTGAGCCACCGCCCTCTCCCTCAGCGAGCCCCTCGGGCTCTGCCTCGGCGTCGGTCTCTCCGTCGCCATCTCCTTCTCCGACCCCCGCAACCTTGGCGGACCTCGACCTCGCCGGCGCCGATCCCCTGCCCTGCGAGCTCGGATCCCAACAGGAGGCCGACGAGGCGCTCGGGGCGATCGAGGTCGCGCACGAGCGGCAAGAGTTCTGCGTCGTGAGCTCCGCCGGCGAGGGGCTCGGGTGCTCGGTCGATCGCGACCAGGCTGAGGAGCTCCAGCGACAGTCCGGTCAGGAGCGACTCCTGCGCGTGATCGGTCAGACGGCTCGCCTGGAGGAACGGAGAGTCCTCGAGATCGTGCCCGCCTCCGACCCCCGGCCCATAACCTGCGGCACCGAGGAGGAGCGTGCCCTACCTCGTTGCTCGTTCGACGCGCTCAGGAACGAGGAAGTCGTCTACCCCGGCCCGATCGGGAACGGCCAGATGGCCAAGTACGTGCTCGGCCCGGCCGTGATCAGCGGCGAGAACTTCGACAGGGCGGGTGCGGTGTTGAGCGGCCAGGGGCAGCTCGGCGCCGTCTCCGAGTGGACCGTGACCTTCGAGCTCGACAGCGACGGCGCGGAGCGGTTCTCCGACGCCACGACCGAGGCCGCCGTCTTCACCTCCGGGGACCCGCAGAAGCAGATCGCGATCGTCGTCGACCAGGTCGTGATCTCCTCGCCCGAGGTGAACGAGCCGATCACCGGAGGGAGCGGCGAGATCACGGGAGGTTTCTCCGAACAGGAGGCGAAGGATCTCGCGACCCAGCTGAATGCGGGGGCATTGCCCGTCGAGCTGACGCGCCAGTCGGTGCGCACGGTGAGCCCGACGCTCGGCGAGGAGTCCCTGCATCAGGGCATCATCGCGGGGATCGCAGGGCTGGTCCTCCTCTTCGTCTACCTGCTCTTCTATTACCGGTTGCTCGGTGTGGTCGCGTGGTTCGGCATGACGATCTGGGCGGTGCTGGCGGTCGCCCTGATCTCGATCGCCGGAGACCAGGTCGGGTACGCGCTCTCTTTGGCGGGGGTCGCCGGACTGGTGATCTCGTTGGGCGTCACCGCCGACTCCTACATCGTGTTCTTCGAGAGGTTGAAGGACGAGGTCCGTTCGGGGAAATCGCCCCGCGCGGCCGTCCAGCCTGCCTTCGCGCGCGCATACAAGACGATCGTCGCCGCCGACATCGTGGCCGGCCTCGCAGCGGTCGTGCTGTATCTGACGGCGGTGAGCTCCGTGCGAGGGTTCGCACTGACCCTCGGCGTTGCGACGCTGCTCGACCTCTTCGTCGTGTACTTCTTCAAACGGCCCACGGTCTTCCTGATCGCGAGGAACGAGAAGCTCGTGAACCTACGTGGGTTCGGGCTGACGAGCGGCGTGGCCGGCGAGTCCGCACGTGAGGGAGTCGGCTTGTGAACCTACGGAAGGCGATCGACACCTATCGCGGCCACACGATCCCGCACGTTCGGTGGGTGGAGCACCGGAACCGGTGGTTCGCGATCTCCGGTGTGTTGATCCTGCTGTCCCTGGGTGGGCTCCTGTTCCGGGAGCTGAACTTCTCGATCGACTTCGAGGGAGGCGCGCGGATCACATACGCGTTCGCGAGGCCGGTGAGCGCCGAGCAGGTCCAGGCGACCCTTCAGGAACACGGGATCGACGACGCGGAGGTCCAGATCGTGAACGGTGAGGCGGTCTCGATCCGGACCCCCTCGCTCACGGTTGAGGGCGTGGGAAGCGCGGCGGCGATCCGGCGGGATCTCGGCGCGCAGGCCGGTGTCGATCCGGTGGATGTGAACGTCGAGGACGTCGGCCCGACCTGGGGCGGCGAGATCTCCCGCAAGGCGGCGATCGGACTCGTGGTCGTGCTCGCCGCGATCACGCTCTACATCACGCTCCGCTTCGAGTTGAAGATGGCCATCGGCGCGATCATCGCGCTCGTCCACGACGTCTTGATCACGGTGGGCGTGTATGCGCTCACGGGGCGCGAGGTCACGCCGGAGACCGTGATCGCGGTGCTGACGATCCTGGGGTTCTCTTTGTACGACACGGTCGTGATC
>JALZDC010000353.1 GCA_030862755.1 Actinomycetota bacterium | reverse complement strand
GCCCCTCGTTCTAGGCTCAGGTCGAGCAGGGCAGGAAGGGGAGGCATGGCCACCGAAGTTGAAGCGCCGCCTCGCGCGGCCGACGAACGGGTCCGCGCGACCGGCCTGGCATCGCGCCTCCTAGCGCGCCCCGAACTTGGCGCGCTCGTCGGGGTCGTCCTCGTGTACGTCTTCTTCGCGATCGTCGCCGCCGAGAACAACTTCGTGAGCATGACCACGCTCGCGTCGATCCTGAACCGGGCCGCGCCTCTGGGGATCCTCGCGATCGCGGTCGCGCTCCTGATGATCGCGGGGGAGTTCGACCTCTCGATCGGATCGCTGTTGGGTTTCTCGGGGATGGCGATCATGATCCTCGTCTCTCCATCCGACGCGGGGGGTTTCGGCTGGCCGCTCTGGCCGGCGGTGGGGTTCGCGCTCGTGCTCACCGTGCTGACCGGAACGATCAACGGGCTGCTCGTGAACGTGACGAAGCTCCCTTCGTTCATCATCACGCTCGGGACGCTCTTCATCTTCCGGGGCCTCACGATCGCGGTCACCCGCTCGCTGACCTCCAGAACCCAGTTGAGCGGTATCGACGAGATCCCCGGGTACGACCTGGCCGGAACGATCTTCGGCACCAGGATCGCCTTCTTCGGAGCGAACTTCTCCATCACGATCGCCTGGTGGGTCGGCCTCGCGGTCTTGGCGACCTGGGTGCTGCTCCGGACGCGGACGGGGAACTGGATCTTCGGGACCGGCGGGGCGGTAGAGGCGGCGCGGAACGTCGGTGTTCCGGTCAGCCGCGTGAAGCTCGCCCTCTTCGTCACGACGGCGCTGGCGGCCTTCCTCGTGGCGCTGCTCCAGGTCGTGCAGGTCAACAGCGCGGACGCGCTCCGCGGCACCGGCATGGAGTTCGAAGCGATCATCGCAGCCGTGGTGGGCGGGTGCCTCCTCACCGGGGGGTACGGCTCCGTCGTGGGCGCGGCGCTCGGCGCGCTGATCTTCGCGATGGTGCAGCAGGGCATCGTGATCACGGGCGTCGACGGGGACTGGTACCAGGTCGTCCTCGGCGGCGTCCTCGTGATCGCGGTGATCTTCAACAACTTCATCAGGAGGAAGGCGGCGAGTCGATGAGTGCTGAGGTGGACGAGGCCCTTCTCGAGACAAGGCGGCTCTCGAAGTACTTCGGAAGCGTGATCGCGATCAAGGACATCTCGATGCTCGTCCGCCCGGGCACGGTGACGTGCCTCCTCGGCGACAACGGGGCCGGGAAGTCCACGCTGATCAAGACCCTCTCGGGTGTGTACGAACCGAGCGAGGGCGACTATCTGTGCGACGGCGAGTTGATCCACCTCCACTCGCCCCGTGACGCCTTGGCGCGCGGGATCGCGACCGTGTACCAGGACCTCGCGATGATCCCGCTGCTGTCGATCTGGAGGAACTTCTTCCTCGGATCGGAGCCCACCAGGGGCTGGGGCCCGTTCCGTCGGTTCGACGTGAGGAAGGCGAAGGAGATCACTCGCGACGAGATGGCCAAGATGGGCATCGACGTCCGCGATCCGGAGCAGCCCGTCGGGACGCTCTCGGGTGGTGAGCGACAGTCGGTCGCGATCGCCCGCGCCGTGTACTTCGGCGCCAGGGTGCTGATCCTCGACGAGCCGACCGCGGCGCTGGGCGTGAAGCAGGCGGGCGTCGTCCTCCGCTACATCGTCCGGGCGAAGCAACGAGGCGTGGCCGTCGTCTTCATCACCCACAACCCGCATCACGCCTATCCCGTCGGAGACCACTTCGTGATCCTCCGGCGAGGGCAGGTGTACGGGGACTTCCCGAAGGCGGATCTGCCGCTCGAGCAGCTCGTGCAGATGATGGCGGGAGGCGCCGAGCTCGAGAACCTCGCCCACGAGCTCGATCGGGAGGCCGGCGACGACGCCGAGCTGCGGAAGGCGGTGGCCGTGCTGGAGCAAGAGGTGAAGACCGTGGCGGTTGAGCGGCGGACGGTGGTGGAGCGTCAGGACGGGGTCGTCTCCGACGGGGAGGCCACGCCCGAGGGCTGACGTGGAAACGAACGGCCCCTACGACGTCGTCACGATGGGCCGCGTGGGCGTGGATCTATATCCCGAGCAGAGCGGGGTCCCGCTCCGCGAGGTCCAGACTTTCGCGAAGTCGCTCGGAGGGAGCCCGACGAACGTCGCCGTCGGCGCCGCTCGCTACGGGCACCGCACCGCGGTCATCACGAAGGTCGGCGCGGACGGCTTCGGCGACTACGTCCGTTCCGCTCTGCGGAGGTTCGGGGTCGACGACCGGTTCGTGGGGACCGACGCGGAGCTGCGCACGCCTGTCGTGTTCTGCGAGCTGCTGCCGCCGGAGTCGCCATCGATCTTGTTCTACCGGGAGCCCACGGCGCCGGACATGCGGCTCGCGACCGACGAACTCGACCTCGGCGCGATCCGGGAAGCCCGCGTTTTCTGGACGACGGGGACCGGACTCTCGGACGAGCCCAGCCGCTCGGCCACGCTCGCGGCGCTCGGGACGCGTGACGACGGCGGCGTCACGGTCCACGATCTCGACTACCGGCCGGCCTTCTGGCCCTCGTCCGATGACGCCGGCGAGCAACAGCGGCGTGCCCTCCGGCACGCCACGGTCGCGGTCGGCAACGTCGA
>JALZDC010000331.1 GCA_030862755.1 Actinomycetota bacterium | reverse complement strand
GTGCCGGTGCGGATCCCGGTGCGCTCGGAACCCTCGCGGAGCCCCTCCTGCACGGCCTCGACCACATCGTCGAGGCCGAGCCCGCACTCGAGGTGCTGCTCGGGTGCATAGCGGACCTCGGCGTAGACGACGCCGTCCGCCGCGAGGTCCTCCGCGCACTCGCGCGTCTGCATCACGCCGACGGTGTGCGCGAAGGTCTCCAGGTACAGCAGGAGGTCTTTCCGATCCGCCCCTCGCGTCATCCATGCTCCGAGCTCGTGGGGATCGTGTGTCGGGAGATCCGGATATCCGCTCTCCTCCGCGAGCTCCAGGATCGTCGGCGAACGGAGCCCGCCATCCAGATGGTCGTGGCGGAGCACCTTGGGCGCTGCCCGGATCTCGTCGAGCGTGGGAGCCACGGCGCTCCCATCCTAGGGGCGCTGGGCTATCGATCGGGTCGATGGGCGGCGGCCACGGAGCTACGACGCCCGCGGATAGCTGTAGGTGAGCCGCGCGGTCACGAGACGGCAATCTCCAGCCGCTTCGACCAGGTCCTCGTCCATCGTGAAGGAGGACCCGTGCTTCGTGTGTAACGAGACGCTCGCGGTGTAGGTGGCGGCGGCAGCGGGCGCAGCGGTCAGCAGGCCGACCGCGACCGCGACCGCGGCGCCGACCGGGAGGAACCGTGTTGGCATCGCTTAGTCATCGGCATCTGACGCTGGGATATCGAGCAATGGAAGATCTAGGCCGCCGCTCGGCCCGGAGGGCCCGCTCTCTTCGAGCTCGGCGCGGACACCCAACAGGCGTACCGGACGCTCGACCGTCGGGAAGCGGGCGAACGCGGCCCGGGCGCCGGCTGCGATCGCCTCGGGCTCGCTGGTCGGCTCGGGAAGAGAGATCCCTCTCGTCTTCGTGATGAACGGAACCAGCCGCAGCTTCACCACGACACGGACGGCATGACGTCCCTCCTTCCTGACGTCCTCCGTGGTCTCGGATGCCAGCCGGTCGAGCTCGCGGAAGATCTCCTCTTGCGTCGCAAGGTCCTGCTGGAAGGTCCGTTCCCGGCTGACGCCCCTGGGGATCCAGGGGGCGTCGCTGACCGGGCTCGGGTCCTCACCTCTGGCGAGCTGCACCAGCCAGGGTCCCGTGCTCGGGCCGAACGCGGCAGCCACTTCGTCGCGGTCGGCCGTGGCCAGCTCGTCGACCGTGCCGATGCCGATGGCCGCCAGCTTCCTGGCGGTCTTCGTGCCGATCCCCCAGAGCGCATCCGTTGCTCGGGGGCCCATCAACGCAGGCCATCGGTCCGAGGTCAGAATGAAGACGCCGGCGGGCTTCCCCTCCTCGGTCGCGATCTTCGCCTGCAGCTTGTTGTCACCGATGCCGATCGAGCACCAGAGCTCGGTACGCTCAAGGATGCGTCGTTGGATCTCCCGCGCGAGGCATTCGGGATGATCCGTCTCGACCGCGATGAAGGCCTCGTCCCATCCCATCTCCTGGACGACGAAGCCGAACGAGCGGAGCGCGTCCATCACGCGGCGGGACATCTCGAGATACGTGGGGGCGTCCACGGGGAGGAACACGGCGTCGGGGCAGCGTTTCAGGGCCGTGCGTAGCGGCATCCCCGATCGAACGCCGAAGGCTCGGGCCTCGTAGGAGGACGTGGAGACGACGCCGCGCTTGGTCGGGTCACCGTCGCCGCCCACGATGACCGGCCGGCCGCGGAGCTCCGGGTGTCGGAGGACCTCGACGGCGGCGAGGAACTGATCCAGGTCGACATGGAAGACGAACGTCGCCACGGTTCTCTCAAGCGGCGTTCGCGCTGTCGAGCGCGGCCAGTAGCCTCTGGACGGGTCCCTTCAGACCGCGCTCGTCCGCGAACGTCTTGAGGGCGGCGTCGTCCCGCACACCCGACCAGACGGTGAGCGGCGCCACCGAGTTCACCGGGACGAGCCGCCGCATCGCATCGATGTATCCGCTCGCCTCGAGGATCCTTGCACGGAGCGCAGGCTTCCCCTTCAGCGGGCCCGGTCGCGGATGGACCTGCGCGGCGTCGGCGAGCAGGTCGTCCAGGGAGCCGTAGGCGTTGACGAGCGCCAGCGCGGTCTTCGCGCCGACGCCGCGCACGCCCGGGAGATCGTCGGACGGATCCCCGCGGAGGATCGCGAACTCGGCGTACCGCGACGCCGGCACGCCGTACTTCGCGAGGACGCCGGCCTCGTCGTACTCGGCGAGCTCGGAGACACCGCGCACCGTGAACAGCAGCTTCACGACCGGATCACGGACCACCTGGATCAGGTCGCGATCACCGGAGACGATCTCGACCCTGTCGGTCTCGTCCGCCTCGAGGCAGAACGCGCCGATGGCGTCCTCGGCCTCCCAGCCTTCGGTCTCGGCCTGCAGGAGTCCGGTGCGGTCCAGCACGCCACGCAGTAGCTCGAACTGCTGGGTGATCGCCTCGGGCTCCGGCGGACGGTTGGCCTTGTAGCGCGGGTAGATCTCCGTGCGCGCCACCGGGCGCCAATCGTGATCGTAGACGTGGACGACCTCATCCGGTCGTCGCGTCGCGACGAGGCGGGTAACCATGTCGAGGTACCCGTGGACGGCGTTGACGGGCCGGCCGTCGGGTGCCGTCACGGAGTCCGGCATCGCGAAGTAGGCCCGGTAGGTCAGGCTCGAGACGTCGAGGAGCAATCTGCGTACCGGACTCACCTCTCACGCACGGTCGACTTCGTGAGAGCAGCAGCGTACGTCAGGATAAGCCGCGACCGAGAGGGTCAGTCTCCCGGTGTCTCTCACACCAGTCCGCTTGGGATCGCGCCCGATAGGATCGCTTGGCCTTAGACGGAAGGAGAGGCTATGGCCATGCAGGCGCGGATCAGCACGATAGAGGGTGACCCGAGCAAGATCGACGACGCAGTCAAGATCATCAAGGAAAAGATCTTGCCCGCCGTCAAGGGCTTGGAAGGGTTCACCGCAGCCAACTTCTTGGCCGACAGGTCAACCGGAAAGCTGGTAGCGGTCGCCTTCTACCAAGACGAGGCCGCCCTAGAGGGAAGCGCCGAAGCAGTCAAGCCGATGCGAACCGAAGTGGCGGAGGCGATGAACGGCAAGGTCGTTGGCTTCGAGTCTTACGAGCTGGTGGCGCAGAGCTGGTAAGGCACGGAACCCCGAGTCGTGCGATCTGGTGGGTGATCAGCGTCGGAAAGCGACGCTGATCGCGAACACCTGATGGACTACCCACCGAGTAGAACGTCTGGGCCTCGCCTTGCCCGTCAGGTCCATCGTTCCCCGGGACCCCGGGACACCTGAAGCACCACCTCGACACGTCGAGGAAGTCGGTCCGTCACCGCCCCCGGCCTACGCGCGCCCGCATCGGGTGTGACACCCTGGCCCTTCACTCGATCGGAGGAT
>JALZDC010000329.1 GCA_030862755.1 Actinomycetota bacterium | reverse complement strand
CGTCACGACCGCACGTCGGGCAGGTGGTCTTGACGAACCGGTCGTGACGCGCGAGGGGTGACTCACCGCCCGGGCGGAAGTCGACGTCGTCGGGGAGCTCCACCGGCAGATCGGCTTCGGGCACGGGGACCTCGCCGTGCTCGTCGCAATGGATGATCGGGATCGGCGCGCCCCAGTACCGCTGGCGGGAGATCAGCCAGTCGCGCAGCCGGAACGTGACGGCGGGACGGCCGAACCCTCGCTCCTCCAGCCACTCCGCGACCTTCACGATCGACTCGGGCGAGCGCTCGCCGTCGAATGGTCCCGAGTTCACCATCACGCCCTCGTGGTCGAACGCCTCGATCATCGACGAGGGGTCATGCACCTCGCCCACCGGCTGGATCACGACGCGGATCTCGAGGTCCTGCTCGCGCGCGAACTCGAAGTCGCGCTGGTCGTGGGCGGGCACACCCATCACGGCTCCGGTGCCGTACTCCATAAGGACGTAGGGCGCCACGAAAGCCGGCACGTGCTCCCCGTTGACCGGGTTCAAGACGTGAATGCCGAGCGGTACGCCTTCGCGGCTCTCGGCCTGCTCGCGGTTCGTCAACGGCGTGGACTGCAGCTGTTCGATCAGCCGGCCTGCCTCCGAGGAGGTGCCGCCGGCGTCGGCCAGCGTATGCACGAGCGGATGCTCGGGCGCGAACACGAAGAACGTGACGCCCCAGAGCGTGTCCGGCCGGGTCGTGAAGACCTCGACCTGGTCGCCGGTCTCCTCGACGGTGAACCGAACCGTTGCCCCCTCGGAACGTCCGATCCAGTTGCGCTGCATCGTGATCACGCGCTCGGGCCACTCCTCCAGCGTGTCCACGTCGTCGAGCAGCCGTTGCGCGTAATCCGTGATCTTGAAGAACCACTGTGTCAGGTCCTTCCGCACCACGGCGGTGCCACATCGCTCGCAGAACCCGTTGATCACCTGCTCGTTGGCCAGCACCGTCTGGTCCTTCGGACACCAGTTGGTCGGGGCGTTCTTCCGATAGGCCAATCCCATGTCGAAGAGCTTCAGGAACAGCCACTGGGTCCACCGGTAGTACTCCGGGTCGGAGGTGTGCAGTCTGCGTGTCCAATCGAACGACATGCCCATCCGTCTGAACGTCGCTGCCTGTTGCTCGATGTTCGCGTAGGTCCACTCCTTGGGATGGATCCCGCGCTTGATCGCCGCGTTCTCGGCGGGGAGTCCGAAGGAGTCCCAGCCGACCGGATGCAGGACGTTGTGGCCCTGCATCGCGCGGAATCGCGCGATGGCGTCGCCCCCGGGGAAGGCCTCCCAGTGACCCAGGTGGAGGTCGCCCGAGGGGTACGGGAACATGTCGAGGGCGTAGAACCGGGGACGGGGATCGTCCGGGTCGTCGGCGGCCAGGTAGAGCCCCTCCTCGTCCCAGACCCTCTGCCACTTCGGTTCGATCTCGGCGGGCTCGTAGCGGTACATCGGGCCATCGTAGCGGGCAGACTCCTTACACTGGCGTCACGAACGTTGACACCGAGACCGGGCAGCGGCGCAGACCCACGAAGGCGCTCGATCGACGGGTCCTCAAGATGTGGTGGACGGCGTGGGGCACGGTCGTGCTCGTGGGCACCTTCGTCGCGTCTCCTACGATCTCGGAGTTGCCCTTCGGTGGTGCAGCCTTCACCGCCGCCTCCGTGCTCGCCGTCGTAGTCTCGGCGACGGTCCCCTACCTCCGGTACCGACGTTGGCGGTACGAGGTCCGGGAGCGCGATCTGTTCCTCTCGCGCGGTTCGTGGTTCTACGTCCTCACGTTGATCCCGTTCGATCGGATCCAGTACGTGGAGACGCAGCAGGGGCCACTGGACCTAGCGTTCGGCCTGATGCAGCTCGTCGTCTACACGGCCGCCGGGAAGGCCGCTCGGATCCCTGGCCTCGCTCCCGACGAGGCGGAAGCCCTCCGGGAGGAGCTGTCAAAGGTTGCCGGCACCGAGAGCGTCTGACCCTGTCCCGCCACGGCCCGACCGGGAGCACGGCCCAGCCTCCCCGACGGGGGTCTTCGCGGCGTGGCGCCGGCTCCGCCCCGCTGCGATCGCCGTGTGGGCATCGGGTGTCGTCGGAGGCCTCGCGATCCCCCTCGCGTTCTTCCTCTTGGTCGGGGGCGGGACGCGCTCGGTCGCCTTCGCGACGATCGCCGGCGGCATCGCTCTGGTGGGTGCCGGTCTCCGGTGGAGCCGATTCTGGTACCGGCTCGACGGACACGCGCTCCATCTCCGTGGCGGGCTCGTGCAGCAGTGGGAACGGACTATCCAGCTACCGCGCATCCAGAGCGTCGACGTGGTCCAGAAGCTGACCCATCGAGCGTTCGGCGTGGTGGAGCTCCGGATCGAGGTGGTAGGTGGCGAGGGCACCGAGGCCGCCCTCGTGGCCGTTACACCGCAGGAGGCTGAGGAGCTCCGGGCCCACCTGGTGGCCGACCGAGCGGAGGCACCGGCGGGAACCGAACCCGGACTCGTTCGGATGCGACCTCTCGACCTGCTGCTCGCCGGTGTGACGGGCGGACGAGTCGGGGTCGTCGCGGCGATCGCCGCGTGGGCGTACCAGATCGTTCCGGAGGAAACCCTCTTCGAGGGCCTCGATCGGCTCGCTGGAGCAGATCGTTCGGAGCTCCAGACGGTCGCATTGGTCACCGGCGGGTTCCTGCTCGTCTCGGTGCTGATCTCGTTCGTGACGACGGTTGTCATCTACTGGGGATTCGTCGTCCACCGAAGCGACGACCGGCTCGTCATCACGCGGGGCCTGCTCCAGACACGACGATCCGTCATCCCGATCGCCCGGATCCAGGCGATCAGGATCGAGGAGAACCTGATCCGGCGAGCGTTCGGCCTCGCGTCGCTACGGGTGCTCACGGCCGGGTACGGGCGCGGCTCCGGCGACGAGCAGCAGTCGAGCATGCTCGTACCGGTCGCCGACCGACAGCGATGCCTCTCCCTCGCGGAGGCGGTCCTCGACTCGGACAGTCTTCGGAGCGCCGAGGTCCTTCCCGCGCCGACGAGGGCGCTCGTGCGGCGGCTGTGCTTCGGGTCGATCGTCGGACTCGGCGCCCTCGCGCTCGGGATGGCTCTCGGCGACGGAGTGTTCACGGCCGCGCTGCCCGTCCTCCCGCTCGCGCTCGGGTTCGCGTTCCTGTCCTGGCGCGCCCTCGGCCACGCCACCGTCGGCGGACACGTGCTCGTTCGCTCGGGTGCCCTGGTGCGGCGTACGACCGTCGCAGACCAGGCGAACATCCAGCATCTGGTCTTGAGCCGGTCGCCGACCCAGCGGCCCTTCGGGCTCGCGAGCGTGAGGCTCGCGATCCCGAAGGCGGCTACCTCCGTGATCGATGTGGACCGTGAGCTTGCCGAGGACCGATTCGACGATCTCGCCGCGCGGCTCGGCGGCTAGGTCCCGGATCCCTATCTCGAGATCGGCCGGTCCTCGCTCGCGTACACGATGGAGCCGCCGGGCTCGGCCTTCTTCGACTGGTACATCGCGCTGTCGGCGTTCCTCAACAGGCTCGTGGCGTCGGTGGCGTCCTGCGGGAAGAGGCTCACCCCGATCGAGGCGGACGCGGAGACCTCCACGCCGCCCAGGTCGAACGGTTCCTGGAGCGCCTCGTGGACGCGCGCCGCGACCGACTCGGCCACGACCACGCCCGACTCGGTTCCCGAGACCGGACCCATCCCCCGCTCCAGGTCCGCGAGCAGCAGCAGGAACTCGTCCCCGCCCTGGCGCGCCACCATGTCCGTCTCCCGGGTGCACCCCTGGAGACGCTCGGCGAGCTGCCGAAGGAGCTCGTCGCCCGCGTGATGTCCGAGCGAGTCGTTCACGAGCTTGAAGTTGTCGAGATCGAGGTAGAGCACTCCGACACCGAGGCCGTGCCGGCGCGCGCGAGCGATCGCGGTGTCGAGCAGCTCCTCGAACAGCGCCCGGTTGGGCAGGCCCGTGAGCTTGTCGTGGTACGCGAGGAACGCCACCTGCTCCTCGGCCCGTTTGCGTTCGGTGATGTCGAAGATCACGCCCTGGATCAACCAGGGCTGGCCGCTCTCGTCGTCGATCGGGTAGGCCTGCTCGAGGACCCAACGGATCGTGCCGTCCTCATGGACCATCCGATACTCGTGATTGAGTGGCTCGTGCGCGTTGTACGCATGCCGGTACTCCTCCCAGGCGCGGTCGATGTCCTCGGGGTGCACGTGGTGCCGCCACGCGTACGGGTCGCTCAGCCACTCATCCTGGCCGATGCCGAGCAGCTCGACGACCTGAGAGCTGACGTAGATCGACTCGGAGCTCTCGTCGACCGGATCCAGGTAGACGACGGCGGGGATGTGCTCCACCAGCGCCCGGTACTTGGCCTCGGCCTCGAAGCGCGCGGCCCGACCCGCCTCCAGCTCCGTGAGGTCCCGAAGGGTGACGACCAGGAGCGGCGTCGCGGCGTCGACCCTGCCGATGTGCACCTCCACGGGCAGGTGGTCACCATCTCTCCGAGTGCACACGGTCTCGAACGACGAGCCCGCGGGATGCCTCCAGATATCGGTTGCGAGCAGCCCGTCCACCTGTCGCCCGAGGAGCTCGCCTCGCTCGAAGCCGGTGAGCCGCTCACAGGCCGCGTTGGCGTAGATGATCTCGCCTCCCGTCTCGGCTACCACGAGGGACTCCGGGGTCGCTTCCAGGAATGAGCCCGTCGTGAGCACGTCTGAGAGCCGCCCGAGGGCAGCTTCGAAGAGGGTCGCCACCGGAACGGAGGTCATGATGGTGTCATCGGTCGGAGCGATGCCCGACCTGAGGAAGCCGGCTACGCCGACGGGATGCCTGCGCGAGGCATCACGCCCCACTCCCGCCGCTTGGCGCCGGTGTGGAAGGTCGCGAGGAAGCGCTCGACCGTGACCAGCTGATGGAAGCCCAGGAACTCCACGAGTGAAGCCGCGAACAGGACCAACCGGTCCGAAGGCGAGGAGTACCGCTGGAGGAGCATCGCCTCCACGCCGGCCGCAACCTGCGACAGGACCACCCCGTGCAGCACCGCGAGGCTAAGGAACAGCCAGAAGATGTCGGTGTCGAGGATGCCGAGCGCGGCTGACACGAGCAGCGATGCGAACCCGAGCAGTTCGATGATGGGGCCGAGTCCTTCGAACAACCAGAAGAAGGGCACGGCGAACATGCCGAGGATGCCGTAGCGGGGATTGAAGAGCATGTCCTTGTGGCGCCACAGATTGGTCCAGAGACCGCGGTGCCAACGGCTCCGCTGTCCCAGGAGCGACCGGAGATCCGACGGCACCTCTGTCCAGCAGATCGGATCCGGACTGAAGACGATCCGGTAAGTCACGCCCGCCCGGGCGTGCTCCTTGTGAAGCTTCATCACGAGCTCCATGTCCTCACCGAGGGTTCGCGTCCAGAACCCTCCGACCTTCAGCACCGCGTCGCGCCGGAAGATGCCGAACGCGCCGGAGATGATCAACAGCGCTCCCATCCGGCTCCAGCCCGCGCGCCCCAGAAAGAATGCTCGCGCGTACTCCACGATCTGCAGCCGCTCGACCCAGCGCGACGGCATCCGGAGCGCGGTGGCGCGTCCACCCGTGATCGTGGCCCCGTTCAGAGGCCGAACGGTTCCACCGACCGCGATCACGCTGTCGTCCTTCACGAAATTTCGCGTGGCGCGCAGGATCGCCTGCGCGTCCAACAGACAATCGGAGTCGACGGGAGCGATGAGCGGGTACCTCGCCAGGTTGATGCCGGCGTTCACGGCGTCGGCCTTCCCTCCGTTCGCCTTCTCGGCGACGACCAGCCCGGGATCGCGGAGCGACCGCATCACTCGAGTCACGGGCTGCGTCGGGAGCGTCCGCGCCCACACGCGAGGTTCCTCCACCAGCGCGAAAGCCTCGATCAGGCGGTCCATCGTGCCGTCCGTAGATCCATCGGAGACGACGATGACCTCGAACTTCGGATAGTGGAGGGTGACGAAGGACCGCACCGCGGCG
>JALZDC010000422.1 GCA_030862755.1 Actinomycetota bacterium | reverse complement strand
GTGCTGGACAACCTGCGCGACCTCGCCCGCGGCATCTATCCCCCACTTCTGGCGGACAAGGACTCGCATCAGCGCTGGAAGGCTAGGCTCGGAAGTCCTCCATCCCGGTGCAGGTCAACGCGGTGGTCGGCCGCTACTAACCTGAGGTGGAGGCCGCCGTGTACTTCTGCTGCCTGGAAGCCCTGCAGAACATGGTCGAGTGCGCGGCGGCGTCGCAGATAGCCGTGCGCCTCACGCAGAAGAACGGGACGTTCGCCTTCGAGGTCTCCGACGACGGTCGAGGCTTCGATCCGAACACCGCTCACCGCGCTGCGGGCTCCAAGGCATGGCCGATCGCATCGAGGCGATCGGAGGGACGCTCGTTGTGGAGACCGGCGCGGGAGCCGGCACCACCCGTGCGCGGGTAGATCCCGTCGCGGGCGATGGGGAGCACAGGATGAATCACCGACTGGCCTTTCAGGCCCCGCTTTCCTGGCGCGGATCGGTTTAAAACGCGCGAAGGGCTTCCCTTGCGCTGACGCAGTTCCGGCGGTTAGATTCGCGCCGCACCCGACCCGAGGAGGACTCCCGGCATGCGAACCACTCGCAGAGGATGGACTCGAGCGTTCGTGGTGGTGGGGCTGTTGGTCGTCACGGTCCCAGACGCGTGGGCACTCGGCGGCGGGAGCGCCCGCGAGCAGTCTCCACTCGTGATCGGGCACCGCGGCGCGAGCGGCTACCTGCCGGATCACACGCTGGAGTCGTATGCGCTCGCGATCAAGCTCGGCGCCGACTACATCGAGCCGGACCTGGTGGCGACGAAGGACGGGCACCTGATCGCCCGCCATGAGCCGAACATCACCACCACGACCGACGTGGCGAGCCATCCCGAGTTCGCCGACCGGGAGGCGACCAAGGTCGTCGACGGGGTCGCTGAGACCGGCTTCTTCGCCTCCGACTTCACGCTCGCGGAGATCAAGACTCTGCGCGCCGTCCAGCCGTTGGCCGAGCGACCGCAGCAGTTCAACGGCCTCTTCGAGATCCCCACGCTCCGCGAGGTCATCGCGCTGGCGAAACGCAAGTCGCGGCAGCTCGACCGCCGGATCGGCGTCTACCCCGAGACGAAGCATCCGACCTACCACGCTGACCTCGGGCTCCGGCTCGAGCGCCGGCTCGTGAGGGTGCTTCGCCAGACCGGCTGGAATCACCGCCGCGCGCCGGTGTTCATCCAGTCCTTCGAACAGTCCAACCTGAAGCTGCTCAACCGGCTTACCCGCGTGCGCCTCGTCCAGCTGGTGGATGCCAACGATGTCGCCCCGGACGGGACGATCACCTACGCGCCGCCCTTCGACCGCCCCTACGACTGGACCGTCTCGGGCGACCCCGAGCTCCAGAGCCGCCTCTACAGCTTCTTCGTGACCGACGAAGGGCTCGAGGAGATCAGCACCTACGCAGACGGCATCGGCCCCTGGAAGCCGTACATCGTCAGCTCGCGCGCGATCGCTCTGAACCCGAATGGGACGGTAGCCGACGCGAACGGCGACGGTCTCGTGAACGAGACCGATCGCGAGCTGCTCCCGCCGACGGATCTCGTTGAGCGCGCCCACAACCACGGCCTGCTGATCCACACGTGGACGTTCCGCAACGAGCAGCGCCGCCTGGCGAGCGACTACGGGGGCAACCCGATAAACGAGTACCTGCTGTTCTACGGGATCGGCGTCGATGGGGTCTTCTCGGATTTCCCCGACACCGCCTTCACGGCGCGGGAGCTGTTCAGGCTGTAGCGGACCCCGGTAGGAATGACGGCAGCGTAGGCTTTCCGCCCGTGCACCGAGCTGCGAGGCAACGAACATCAGTGATTCGGGGGCCTCGCATCGGTCACTTAGCGGCCTGGCGACGTTCGACGGGCCGGCCCGGCTCCCGTTCGTGTGGGTCGACACGCTTCCGGTGACCTACGGCAGACACGGCGAGAGCAGGGAGAAGTGGGAGGGCGAAGAGGCGGAACCTGCCAGGCCGTCTGCTCCCACGCCGCATCAACGACTCGCGGGAAGATCAGGAAGTGCCACTTCAGCGCGATCAAATCGAGAACCAGGAACCAAGACGCGACGAACACCACGACGCCGATCTGCAGGGCATGGTCACGGCGTGCCTCCCGGGACCGCGTCCCCTCACGATCGCGATGACGGTAGCAAGTGGCATAAGCTAGGGACAGCAGCCACACCGAGAGGAACTTCCCCCGGGCGACATGCAGTGATGATGGCAGGTCCAGGGAACACCACGTCGTCAATCTCGTTTGCGACGAGCGCCACCCACGCCGGTCGAGGACTGAACCCCCAACGCTCGAGTTGGCCGCGGGCGGGTGAGCCAGAGGTGGCGGGTCTCGGGGCTCTTCGGGCTCGAGGCCGGCCACCCCCGAGGGTCGTAGCCTGCTGGCCGATGGACTGGCCGGCGATGCGACGCTTCGCCCTGCGATCGGTTCCGATGGCCGGGCCCGGCTGCTCCGAATCCTCGAGGCATCGGACGAGGAGCGGGCCGGGGTGATTGGCCGGCTGCATCTCCGCGAGAACGGCGAACTCCTCGAGGTGCTCCTGATCGAACTGGAGACGAAGCAGTGGGCGAGGCAGGCGGGCCATCGGGGAGCGGCGGCGGCCGCGGCGCGACGGGCGACTCCGGAGGGAAACCCCCCGTGCTCACTCATACCTTCCCGCTGCTCCATCGAGTCGACGATCCGGGGTGGTCGCCGCCGGCATGAGGCGATCCATCGCCCGCGCGGGTACGTCGATCCCGAGATCGGTCGCGTACATGAGCAGGCTAAGGACCCGTCGGGGTGCAAACTCCATCCCCCGATCGGCAAGGTAGTCCCAGTCCACCTGGAAGCGGCGAAGGATCGAAACCGCGTCGTACCATCTGCCCTGCCGATCGTCCGCATCGAACAGCGCCTTCATCACGACGAGGTCCTCTCGCGACGGGATGCGCAAAGGAAGGCCGTCGAGCTTCGACACGGTCGACCGCGCCAGGTGCTCGGCGTCCAACTCGATGGACTCTCCTGCTCGGAAGATCAGGTCGACCGTGACGTCCGGCTTCGCCGCCTTGTAGATCCAATCCTCGTCACGACGATAGGTCGAATACCCCTCCCGCGAGAAGCGATCCAACAAGCCCTCCGCATCTTCGGGCCGGATGAAGACATCGATATCCTCCGCGGTGCTGAGCGGCATCCCGAACAAGCTTCTCGTTGCGAGGCCCCCTATCACCAGGTGATCGGTCGGGGCCGCCTGCATGATCCGTAGGGCTCCCTGCAGCACTTCGATGTAGAACGCCCGCGTTGCCCCGCCCACGGCCGGGTACTTACCCTGGGGCATGAAGCGCCTAACGGAAGGCCGCTCGGCGGGCGAGGGCCGATCGGATCCGCGTTCGATCCGGTTCATGACCTTCAACATCCGTTTCGATACGGACCGCGACGGGCCCACACGGAACCGCTGGGAGCATCGCGTGACGTCCGTCATCGAGACGGTTCGCTCCTACGATCCCGACGTCGTCGGTTTCCAGGAGGCTCTCCGCGGGCAACTGGACGACCTCGTCCTCGCATTCCCCGACTTCCTGGCCGTGGGGAAGCCACGGGAATCCGGAGAAGTCGCTGAATACGTCCCGATCCTTCTGGATCGGAATCGGTTCGATGTCGGATCGGTGGGCGACTTCTGGCTCTCACCGACGCCCGATATCCAAGGCTCACGGGGGTGGGACGCTGGGAACCCCCGTCACTGCACATGGGTGACGGGTGAGGAACGAAGCTCTGGCTTCAGGTTCGCCGTATTCAACACGCACCTCGACCGATGGGGAACCCTCGCGAGGCTCGAGGCGGCGCGCCTGATCGTTGCCAGGATCACCCTTGCGTCACAGCTTCCAGCGGTCGTCTTGGGGGACTTCAATGCAGAGGAGGACTCCGAAGCCCTGGACGTGTTCCGAACCTCGGGCCTCAGAGATACGTTTCGTGATATCCGGCCCGAAGCGACCGATGTGCAAACCGTCCACCACTACCGAGCACTCTCGGGTTCGCGGAAGATCGATTACGTCATGTGCGATGCGAGATGGGAGGTTGTTGCGGCCGACATCATCAGGGAGCCTGCTGCCGGTCGGCTCCCATCGGATCACTTTCCCGTCACCGCAGAACTGCGTCCGAATTCCACTGACTAGCTGGGCTTGCAACCGATCTAACCTCTTTCCTGATGTGCCCACCCGGCCTTGCTCACAGGGGTAGGGACATCCCCTTTGAGAACCGACTGGGCACGGCGTCCGGCGCTGGCTCGATGGAGGTCCCAACGGCCGCGCAGCGGTGCGTTACGGTTCCATGCAGATGGCTGAGAGGAACGAGAACCGGCGGATCCATACGTTCTTCACCGACTTCTCGACCTGGGTGGCGAAATGGACGGGGAGCCATTGGGCCTTCTTCATCGCTGGTGGCTTCGTCATCGTCGGGCTCTATGTCGTGGGCATCGAGATCACCAACATCGCGATCTCGATTGTCACGCTGCTGATGGTCTTCGTGCTGCAGAACACGCAGAACAGGGACTCAGCCGCGTTGCACCTGAAGTTGGACGAGATCGTGAAGGTCGAACCGGAAGCGCGTGACGAGGTTCAGGGCGTGGAATCGAAGTCCGAAAGAGAGATCCAAGAACTCGCCCATTAACAACCGCAGTGAGAACGTCCGGCCGACCCCGCCAAGCGATCCCGACTTCGCTCGCCTCTACGCGCGCAGGAACGACGCCGAATCCATCAACAGGAACCTCGAGGACACCCTGTTACTGGGGAGAGCCCACAGCCTCGGCCGCCTCCGCCAGCAGGGTCGACCTGATCGGCTACGCGCTGCTCGTGAAACGGGTTGACCGTGCTCCGTCACGAGCGCCGCGGCAGGCTCCCCACGGCCGCCTAGATCGGTCCCGGCTCCCGCACGGCACGGTTGGCTCCGCATCGTGCGCAACAACGTGACCTCCGCAGGACTCGATCTTCGTCGGTATCGGCCCTCGCCCCGCCGTAGACTCAGTCATGACGAGAGTCGGATCTGTCGAAGGGGGGTTCTCGACCACCTTTTCTACAACCCTCGCCCTCGTAGCTCAGTGGATAGAGCAACGGTTTCCTAAACCGTGTGTCGCAGGTTCGATTCCTGCCGGGGGCACCTCGCCCGAGCGCGTTCGGGCGTCGACGGGCTGGTGGAGAGCACGCCCAGAAGATCCCCTACTTCTCGTCTCCTTAGGGTTCAACTGTCGTGAAGATGATCCAGCCGGTCGGCGTTCGTACGTCACTGCGGGTTCTTCCGACAGTCGCGCAGTGCGTTGACGCACCCGGCCGTGAACCGCTGGAGCTCCGAAGGCACCCATGCGAAGAAGACATCCGAGTGGACCGTCCACCAGGGACCCGAGGCAAGCGTCACCTCGCCGATGGGAGCGGTTCCCACGGCGAACCGGAAGAAGCTCTCGACCCGCTGCAGCACCACGGGGTGCGACTCGGGACAGCGGGCCCCAGCCGGGTAGGCCATATGAGACATGTGGTCGGGTGAGTCGAGGTTGACACCGTCCCAGCAGTTGGGCGCGCGGAACGAGACGACCATGATCCCGGACTTGCACTGGGTAGGCGGCTGCGGGAGGTTCCTGCCGGAGCCGGGACCGCATTTCCAGATGATGTGGTTCCCGAGGGTCGGATTCTCTGCGGGGGATTGCGCGTGGGCGTTCCCGACGATGAACCGAAGACCGTCCGGGATCGTTTGGACCGTCGTCCCCCCCGGCGCTCCGATGCGACGGTAGTAGAAGAGGGCGTGCTTCGAGGTCCCGGGGGCGAGCTGTTGGCCCCTGGCGAAGAGGGCCGGGAGCCAGTAGGCCGACGTGTCCCCCGGCATCGCGCAGGTGGTTCCCGCCGCCTTCAATGAGTCGGGCGTGGAGAAGGCATTCGTTTCCCTGGACCCATAGAAGATGTGCAGGTGCGCGGCACCCGGAGCTCCAGGTGACACGATGGGGTCATCCGGAGCCTGATGCGACGCCTGGCAGGAGACGATCCACCCGGGCGCTGCGGCCCGTGCTGGTGTCGCGGGCAACAAGAGGCACACCGCTGTGAGGAGCAGCGCCACCTGCCTCACGCCTCGACGTCGAGCGGCCGATCCCGTGAACGTCAAGCCGGTCGCGACCGGTGGAGACCAGAGGGAACGGGACATACGCACCCCTCTCACCATGGCCCCTGGACGCCCAGGTGCCCGTGGTGCCGCCTACGTTTCCTAGCTCGGCGGCTCCCAGAACCGGCGGCAGCTTGAGCCGGTCGGGGGACCCGTAGCCGCCGAACGAACCCTTACACACGGATGACGTAGGGCGCAAGTCCTACGCCATCTTCCCCGTTTCGCTCGCACATCGATCCCTCCCGGGGGCACGATCCCCTGGACCCCATGGAGGTAGGCGACAAGCCGGTCCAGGGTCGCCGAGGTCGCGCCGGCCGGCAGACGCATGGCCCTGCTCAAGCGAGCGAGCCGCGGACCGGATCTAGCGGAGGATCACCCGAACGGGGCCGATCTCGGTCGCTGGGCAGGAGATCAGCTACGGCAAGCCCGGGCCGTCACCTGCGCTGACGCTGCGTGGGCGACGAAGACGACTCAGTCGAGATACGGCCTGCCGTCAGTACTCCAGGTACGAACGTTTCTTGTTGAGGAATGCTCCAGGGCGGTGGGTCTCCCTGTACGCCTTCCAGAGGAGGATCGGGAACAGCACCGCCAGCGCCAAGCCCACGAGGACGAGCGGGAGAACCTCACGAGGGGGTATCGGGAACCGGAACGAGCCCGCGATGCCCGGTGGCTCGGACGATTCGCTGACCGACTGTGTCGGTTCCGGGGTCATCTCCGGTGATGGACTCGGTTTGGGTTCCGTCGATGGGGGGTCTTGAGCCGTGTTCGTCGGGACGATGGTTGTACCGCCTTCCCTGTTCTCGACCGGCGTTGACGGTTCTTTCCCCGGTGTGATGCCAGGTACTCCGACGATGGGTCCGGGGCCAGGTGGAGGCGGCGGCGAGTCCGTTGGCTGCGGTCCCACGCTTGGGCTCGGCGACGGAGGTGGGCTCGGACTCGGCGGCTGTGGACTCGGAGATGGTGGCTCCGGCGAGGGCGTCTCGCTCGGCAAGGGGTCTATGGTCGGCGAAGGGATCTCGGTCGGCAACGGCGAGACCGTCGGGGAGGGGATCTCCTGGGCCGCAGTAGGTGTGGGCACCGCGAGAACCGTCAGGATCAATACGGATGGAAGGGCGGCCTGACGCCTACGCACAACCTGATGTTACCCATCCTCGCCAGGTCGTAGACGACAGCCCTAGGCCATCCGCTCGAACTCCGCTCCGGATGGCGTCGATGATGTCATCGGATCCAGGCGCCCCCTGTCGGCACCGGATGGATGGGGTAGCCGACGCAACCCGATACGCTCCGGCAGTGGACTTGGCCGACTGGATCGAGGGTTACCGCCGAGCGTGGGAGACGGCCGACGCGGACCTCGTGCTCACGCTCTTCACCGAGGACGCGAGCTATCGCGCGAACCCCTTCGAGGAGCCGCATCACGGGCATGACGGCATCCGCGCCTATTGGGAGTCGGTGACCAGCCAGCAGCGCGAGCCTCGGGTCCACATGGGCCGGCCGTTCGTCAACGGCGATCGCGTGGCCGTCGAGTGGTGGACCACCATGATCTCTGAGGGTCAGGAAGTGACGCTCCCCGGATGCCTCCTCCTCCGGTTCGAGCCGGCCGGGCGGTGCACCGACCTCCGGGAGTACTGGAACTTCACGGACGGCCGACGCGGGCCCTTCGACGGTTGGGGCACCTAGGACGTGTCTCCTAGGTCGGTGAGCCAGAGCAGCACGGCTGTTCGCGGTCAGCTGTTCCTCGCTGGGCACCTTCGGCACCCGCTTCACCGAGTTGGTCGGCATGCCGCCCGGCGCCTACGGGGGCCTCGAGACGCAGCGCGACGGCGGGGATGCCGCCGTGCGTAGCGAAACAGGTGACTAGACCGATCAGGGATCGAGAAGCGCCGGCCACCGAGCCGCAACTAGTGTGACGCCATGGACATCACCATCTACCAGACCCTCCTCCCGCACGACGACCCGGACGCATCCCTGGCCTTCTACGGCGACGCCCTCGGCTTCGAGGTCGCAGGGACGTCGGATACGGCGGCTGCACTGGATCACGGCCGGCCCCGCCGATCAGCCCGGCACATCCATCGTCCTGTACCCGCCAGGAGCCGATCGAGCAGCCGTACGGGCTTCGCGACCGCGCCTTCCGCGGATCCCGTGGGCAACCTGATCCGCACCAGGAACTGCGCTGAGTCGTCTGGAGGAGGTGCTTCGCAATGACTGAGAGGAAACCTGCGAAGAAGGGCACGCAGAAGTCCACCAAGAGCACCACCGCCAGCGGCAAGACGTCCAAGGGATTCACGGCCGAGGAACGAGCCGCGATGAAGGAGCGCGGCCGCGAGCTGAAGGCGGCCGCGAGCGAAGCGGAGACGGAACGCGCCGTGCTCGCGAAGATCGCCGAGATGCCGGAACCGGATCGCGTCATGGGCGAGCGTTTCCACGCGATCGTGAGAGCCAGCGCGCCGGAGCTCTCGCCGAGACTCTGGTACGGGATGCCGGCGTATACCAAGGAAGGCAATATCGTCTGCTTCTTCCAGAGCGCGGACAAGTTCAAATCGAGGTACGCGACCTTCGGCTTCAACGACGCCGCGA
>JALZDC010000279.1 GCA_030862755.1 Actinomycetota bacterium | reverse complement strand
AGCGACGATCCTGTCCTCGCCTCCCTGCGGGCACATCACGTCGGGTCCCTCGGTGCCGAGAAGGATGTCGTTGCCGCCCGTGCCCACGATGGTGCAGACGAGGTCTGCGGTGGGCTCGCCGGGAACGCCGCCGGGCTCCTCAGAGGGCTGGGCCGGCGGGGTTCCGGTGCCACCCGTGTTTCCACCCGGTGGCGTGGGCTGCCCGGGGGGAGCCAGCGCGACCGCGCGAGCGATCTTGGTCCGGATGAAGTTACCGGCGGCGTCGCGCAGCTCCGCGGGCGCGGGGCTCGCGGCCTCGGCGCCGCCCGGGTTGTACGTGATCTCGGGCGACTGTCCGACCTGGATCTCCTGGAGGTGGAGCGTCCCGAGACCGAAGCTCGTCATGTCCTCGGCGACGTCCGGCTCCCTGGTCGTGTTCGCCGGCAGCCCGTCGATCCTCCACTCGAGCTCGGCGATCACTCCGGAGACCGGCTCGCTGAAGTCCACGGCCACGTGCCGCGAGTCGAGGACCTTCGCGGTGAAGGCGGGGCTCGTCATGTCGAGGATGTAGGTGGCCTCGTCGCCGCCGGGGCTCCGGTTGCCCACGACGTTGCGCGTGACGGCGAGCAGCGTGTACGTGCCGTCGGTACCGAGGTCGGAGGTGTGGACCAGGGCGCCGTCCTTGTCGGCCGTGGCCTCGCCGACCTTCCTGTCACCCGAGCTGAAGCCGACGGTGCCATCGCTGTCGACGTACACCTCGGCAACGAAGGTCTCCGCGATGTCTCCGACCTTCACGTCCGGCGAGGGGTCTTTGGCGGTCACGTCGGCATCGGCCGGCTGGCCGGCGATCTCCTCGATCACCGGAACCTGCGGAAGGATGCCGCTGCGAAGCTTGTAGAGAGCGTCGTCGGCCCCGTCGCTCACGTTTCCGTGAACGTCACGGGCCGTCGCGTAGAGCGTGTAGTCGCCGTCGAGACCGAGATGGTCGGTGGTAACCGTTGCCCCCTCGGCACCCGCCTCCGCGCTACCGACCTGCCTGTCGCCCCCGCTGAAACCGGCCTCGCCGTCGGACTCCGCGAAGACGAGGGCTGTATCGCCCTCCTCGATGTTGCCGATCACGACGTCCGGAGTAGCGTCTCCGGACTCGCCGCCGGCGGCCTGCCCGGCGATGGTCTTGATGGTGGGGATCAAGGGGAGGATCCCGTCCTCGGCCTTGACGCTCTTGGCGCCGTCGGGGATGGCGTTGCCTGCCTCGTCCCGGAACTCCTGACGCCCGGGAACCGTTCCGGGGTTGTACTCGATCTGCGGCAGCTCGTTGCGACCGATCTCCTGAGCCGGGACCGTCTCCAGGACCAGTCGGCTGATCCCGCTCAGGTCGGGACTGTCGGCGCTGGAGGTGAGCTCCTCCTCCGACGCGGAGGCTGCCGGCAGGCATTGCTCGTTTTCCGGGCCGGTGCAGATAGTCCACTCGTCGGCGGCCACGTTACCCGTGACCGGCTCGGTGAACTGGACCGCCACTCGGTGGGTACCACTGGTCACGGCAGCGAACGCGGGGGCGTCGGAGTCCACGAAGAACAAGGCGGACACGGCCTCGGCTGTGAAACCGACGCGGTCCTCCGCGACGATGCGGATCTGGCCCTGGCCCGCCGCGTTGTGTGGAACCTCCCAGCTGAACTCGCCGTCGTTGGTCTCGTGCGCGGAGAGCTGCTCCCACTGGCCTCCTTCGTGCGAGAAGAAGATGCCGATCGGCCCGGAGTCGAAGTTCGCATCCACTGCATCCCAGCGGATGAGGACGGAAGACCCACCGGCCAGGCGCGCGTCCTCGGTGGGCGCCAGGACGGTCACCCTAGGTGCCGTCGAGTCCTGAACGATGCCGGGAAGGAAGGTGTCCTGTCGGCTGATGTTGCCCAGCGGGTCGGTGGCCCGCAGGACGAACGAGTTCGTACCGTCTGTCAGCAACGGAACGTCGATTGCGAAGTCCTTCTCGTCGGGGCCGAGCTGATGCTGCTCGACGGCGGTTCCGTTGCGGAACACCTCCACCTTCGAGCCGACCTTGGAGACCGAGCCCGTGATCCGGTAGGACGTCGCCGCGGTCCACACGGTGGTGACCGGGTCGGTCACGTCGATCACCGGCGGGATGAAGTCGAGCGCCTGCGTCGAGAACGTG
>JALZDC010000270.1 GCA_030862755.1 Actinomycetota bacterium | reverse complement strand
GCGTACGCGGAGGCGCTCGACCGTTTCGAGCGGGAGGGAAACGTCGTCGCCGCGGCCCGCGTCCGCGCCAGGCTCGACGGCCTCTCGAGCGACTGACCTGTCTGAACCGCCTGGATCACGGTGCATGTGAAGGGCGGTTCGCAGGCCTGACGGCGGACGCGTTCGACGAAGTATGCTCGATCGTCCCCCTATCTCCCTACGCCCAACGTTAGAAGGTCTGGCTGATGAAGGCACTCGGCACCACCGCAGCAGCGCTCCTCGTCGCCGCGATGCTGACGATCGCCACCCTTCCCACGAGTGCATCCGCATCCACCACCGTCGTTCCCGCGGATGCCGATTCCTTCGTGCTCTCCACCAGCCCGAACTCGAACAGGGGAGCCGCCACATCCTTGAAGGTTCGCAACAGTACCAAGATCACGTATGTCCGCTTCACCGTTCCCGGCCTCTCGACCGGGGAGGTGGTGAGCGGTGCGACGCTCCGGGTCTACGCGACGTCTCCGGGCCGGTGCGCGCTCGGCGTCGAGGTCCTCCGGGCCGCGAACGACACCTGGGGCGAGAAAACGATCAGGTGGAGCAACCAGCCGGGTCCGACCGGATCCGTCCTTGCGACCCTCGCGTGGACGACGAGGGGCAGCTATCGAGATTTCGACGTGACCCCGGCCGTGCTCGGCGCGGGGCCCGTGAGCTTCCTGCTCCGGCATGCCCCCGGGTGCAACGTCACGTCCGACGTCGCGCTCAACAGCCGTGAGGCCGGATCGAACCCGCCACAGTTGGTGGTCGAGACGACGACGACCTCGCCGCCGCCGGCTCCCGCCTGCTCCGACGGGCTCGACAACGACTCGGACGGCCTGACCGACTACCCCGCCGATCCGGGATGCATCGGCGCCACCGACGACGACGAGACCGATCCACTCCCCGGCGTAGTGGTCGCCACTGCCGGCGACATCGTCTGCGACCCGGCCTCGTCCTCCTTCGACGGATCGCAGCCGGCCGTCTGCCAGCACCGCGCGACGGCCGACCTGCTGAGCGGAGCCGACGCCGTGCTTCCGCTGGGCGATCTCCAGTATCCGGGTGGAGCGTTGGAACACTTCATGGCCGGCTACGACCCATCGTGGGGTCAGCATGCGCCCGCCACCTATCCCGCGGTCGGCAACCACGAGTATCACGTCCCGGGCGCACAGGGCTACTTCGACTACTGGGCGTCGAAGGGGCGGCCCACCGGAGGTATCGGCGCCGGCTACTACGTCGTGGACATCGGTTCGTGGCGGCTGATCGCCCTGAACTCGAACTGCGCCGCGGTCCCTTGCACCGAGGGCATGCCGCAGAACGACTTCCTGGAGCTGGCCCTCGCGCCTCCAACGCCGTCGTGCATGCTCGCCTACTGGCACCACCCGCTCTTCAATTCCGGGACGGTGCACGGTTCGGCGATGCCGTCGGGTGCGAAGGCGTTCTGGGACGACCTGTACGCGGCTGGTGCGGACATCGTGCTGAACGGACACGAGCACAACTACCAGCGATACGCGAAGCAGGATCCGGCCGGCCAGGCGGCCCCGAACGGGATCCGTGAGTTCGTCGTCGGGACGGGCGGCAGGAGCCACTACGGCCTCCTCGACGTGAAGGACGCCAACTACGAGTTCGGGAACGCAACGGACTTCGGCGTGCTGAGGCTCAGCCTCGGTGAGGATTCGTATTCGTGGGAGTTCGTGGCCTTGAACGGCGTCGTGCTCGACAGTGGGGGTCCGGTCTCCTGTAACTGAGGAACCCTGCTTCTCCCGCCCTTCGGTCCTTCGCGGCCGCCCATCAGGTACACTGAATTCCTACGCGTCCATGCGAGCACGCATGCACGCCCGCGTGGTGAAGGCCGCCTTCCCTCCCTTCTTCTCGGAGCAGTCGATCGTCCCCACCACTGCTGAGAGGAAGTTGTCATGTCACAATCAGCCGACACACGGCGCGCTGCCCTCGTGCCCATCCGGTCCGTACCGACCCCCACGCCGAGCTTCGCCGACCTAGGCGCGTCTCGCCGGGTCGCCGAGGCCCTCCGGATGCGGGGCATCGATGAACCCTTCCCGATCCAGTCGCTGGTGCTGCCGGACGCGATCGCGGGTCGCGACGTGATGGCGCGCTCGCGGACCGGCTCGGGGAAGACGCTCGCGTTCGCGGTCCCCATCGTCGAGCGATTGACGCCCGGGGGCGGGAGCCCGAACGCGCTGATCCTCGCGCCGACCCGCGAGCTGGCGAGCCAGGTCACCGAGGAGTTCCGCGCGATCGCCGACGTGAAGCGCCTGCGCGTCGCGGCCGTGTACGGCGGCGTGGGGCTCGGGCCGCAGGCGAAGCGTGCTCGCCACGCCGACATCCTGATCGCCACGCCCGGCCGCTTGCTCGATCTGGTGCAGCGGAAGATGCTGCGCCTCGACCGTGTGCGCATCTGCGTGCTGGACGAGGCCGATCGGATGCTGGACATGGGTTTCCTACCCGACGTCACACGGATACTCGAGATGCTGCGGCCCGATCGGCAGACGATGCTCTTCTCCGCGACCCTCGAGGGGGCGATCGGGCGATTGGCGGCGCGCTTCATCGAGAACCCGGTCCGCCACGAGGTGGCGGGCGAGGACGGCCCGCTCGTGACCGAGGCCTTCCATCGCTTCGTCGCGGTGGATCAGGCGCGTAGGTTGCGAGCCTTGGTCCGTGAGCTGGCCGCCGATCGCGGTCTGACCTTGGTGTTCGTGCGGACGAAGCGAGGCGCCGATCGATTGGCGAGGAACCTCAAGGTCGAGGGATTCCATGCGGGGGCCCTGCACGGCGGGATGACGCAGCCGGCCCGGGAGCGAGCCCTCGGGCGCTTCGCCGCGGGCGCCAACGATGTGCTCGTGGCGACCGACGTCGCCGCCAGAGGCCTCGACCTCGAGCACATCACCCATGTGATCAACTTCGACCCGCCGGCCGACGAGAAGGACTACCTCCACCGGGTGGGCCGCACCGCACGCGCGGGCCGAAGCGGCACCGGCATCACGTTCGTCACGCCGGAGAAGCGGTCGGAGGTCGGGAAGATGGCCAACGTACTGAAGCTCCACACCGAGTTCGGAGACGCGGGCCTGCGGATCGACACAACCTCCCCGCGCCGGGGCGGTGCCCGACGACCGCAATCGCGACAGCGACAGCGACCGCGGCCGGCGAGGCGAGGGCGATGAGCGACCAGACGGACTCCCAGGCTGAGGCAGCGATCCGGGCGGCCGATGCGAGAGCGGCGATCGCGAAGAAGATCACATCGCTCGCGGGCAAGGTGAAGGACGAGGCGGAGGCTCAGATGGTCCTGCATCTCGCGCAGGCCTACGCCGCGCTGGCGGCCGAACCTCCCCGGGCTCGGGGCGGCGGAGGCTAGCCCTCGATCGGGCTTCGGGAGAGCTAGATCGGGAGAGCGAGGACCTGGCGCGCCGTGAGGCGGGTGGTGGTGGGGAGGACGCGCAACCCGACCATCCCGATCCTTCCGGCCACCCAGGCGGCGTCGCTGAGTGTCTCGACGGAGATGTGGCCCTCCTGCGTCTCAGACACCCGGAAGATCACTCCGGACTCGGTCTTGTAGACGCTGCGCTCACCCTCCACACATCCATCTTACGCGAACGAGCCGTGGGTCGACGGGGGGGCGGTCGGATGCGAGGTGGCATCCCGGGATGGGAGGGGCCTGCACTCGGGTGAAGCACCGGTTCGGCCCCTTGGGGACGCTCGGCCGAAGTGCGAACATGCTTCCGTGCAGAGTGCCGACACCGACGCGACAACCGCTCCATCGGGCCGGCGGCCGCTGCTCGCGCGGGTCCTCCTCGGCCTGACACTTGGCGGGCTGCTGGTGGGCATCGCCCTCGAGGCGATCGATGCGGCTCGCACCGGGGACCCTCTCCTCGCGAGCGGCGATCTCGTCTTCGTCCTCACCTTCGGGACCTTCCCGGTGATCGGATACGTCGTGGCGACCCGCCAGCCGGGGAACTCGCTCGGGTGGCTCATGCTCGGGATCGGCGCCGTGTTCGGGTTCACGGCCTTCACGGACAGCTACGCGAGCTACGCGATCCACGGCGGCTTCGGCGGCCGTGAGGCCGGTGCCCTGGTGGCTGCTCTCGGAGGGTGGACGTGGGTGCCGATCGTCGTCCTGCCGGCGACCTTCCTGATCCTCCTGTTCCCCGACGGTCACCTTCCGTCGCCGCGATGGCGCTGGTTCGCACGTCTCCTCGCCGTCGACCTCGTGCTGATCTCACTCGCGATCATCGTGACGCCGGAGCCGCTCACAGAAGTGGGGTTCCCCGAGATCCAGAACCCGCTCGGGCTGGAGGCGCTGCGGCCGATCCTGTCGGCCGCACTCGGTCTCATCTTCCTGATCCCGGTCGGCATCATCGGGTCTCTGGTCGCCCTGGTACTGCGATTCCGTCGGTCGAGGGGGATCGAGCGGCTGCAGCTCCGATGGCTCGTGACGGCGGCAGCCATCGTGGCAGTCCTGTACACCGCCACCCTCCTGGTCTCGTGGAATGCCGAGTTCACGCTCCTGCAGTCGAT
>JALZDC010000245.1 GCA_030862755.1 Actinomycetota bacterium | reverse complement strand
GGGCGATGCACGCCATCACGCCGGCGCGGAGCACCGACGGCTCCGCCCCGGTGAGGATCGTGAAGAACGCCACCGCGCCGAAGCCGACCGCGAACTTCGGCCACCGAGTTAGACGGAGGAGCGCGGCCGCCGCGAGGACGGGCGCGAGCACCATCGCCACGTTCCCACCCGAGACGACCAGCAGATGGCTGAGACCCGCAGCGCGGAAGTCTCGTTCGAGGCCCGGGTCGAGCCGCGAATCGTCTCCCAGGAGCAAGCCGAGGAGCAGCCCCGCCTCCCTCGAGGGGAACACGCGCTCGATCGAGCTACCGACGACCTTGCGAGCGCCCTGCGCGGACCTGACGAACACGCTCGGTGAGGGGCCGATCCGGGTGAACGTCTGCAGCTGGAGCTGGGCAGGGATCCCCTTGTGCCGGAGCGCTTCGGCGAACCCCTCGTCGTCGGGCACGCGGAGCGCGCCCTCTAGCCGGACCATGTCGCCGCGGCGGGCGCGTGGCATGCCGTCGCTCCCGTCGACCCACACCGACGAGCTAAGGGTCGCGCCGCCGTCCGGCCATGCCACCCGGCGGACCTGCGCGGTGGCCGACCAACCCAAGGTGGTCTCCCGCGGGTCGGTCTTGAGCGTCCCCTCGATTACCACGCGTTGGGGGGCGAGGGTCGCGAGAAGCGCGCCGCGCAGACCCCGGTGGTGGAAGCCGCTCCAGCCCGTCCCGAGGACGAGCACCGCGATGGCCGAGAAGATGACCGCGACGACAGGAGCGACGGTCGATGTGACCGGCCTGCCCGCCACGGCCTCTACCGCCGCGTGGTCGGGAGGGAGGAGGTTGGCGCGCGCCAGCGGTCCGGGGCCGCGACGTTCTCGTCCCGCCACGAGCCACCCGGCGCCGAGCGCGACGAGCCCGAGCACGAAGGCCATCCACGGCTCGACCCACCTCGGCATCGAGGTCCAGCCGAGGAGCCCGATCGCGAAGGCCGCCGCCGCGGACGGCAGCATCCACGCGCCCACCGGCGGTCCTCAGACCGTGACCTGATCGCGGATCTCGTCGAGGGTCGCCGGGCCGATCCCGCTCACATCCATCAGGTCCTCCACCGAGGCGAACGGCCCGTTCTGCGTCCGGTACTCGATGATCGTGGCTGCGAGCACCTCGCCGATGCCCGACAGCGACTCAAGCTCGGTCGCCGAGGCCGTGTTGACGTTGATGAGGCCGCCAGAGGAGCCGGGGGCCGTTCCGCTCGGCACGCCACCCGCCGCGGGAGGACCGGCCTTCGGCACCAGGATCTGCGTCCCGTCCGCGAGCGGCGCCGCAAGGTTCAGGAGACTCAGTTCCGCCTTCGGGAGCGATCCGCCCGCGCGCTCGATCGCGTCGATCACACGATCGCCCTCGGCGAACTCGTACACGCCGGGCTCCTTGACCGCGCCCGCGACGTCCACGATGAGCGTCACCGAGGGGCTCGGCGACGACGAGACCTGCTGGGCGACGCCGGGCCCCGACTCGGCGATCGTCACCGGCTTGGGCAGCGAGCGCGCGTACCAGAGCCCGGCGCCGCCCATCATCGCCATCAACACGACGATCAGCCCGGCGATCTCCCCACGCGACAGCATGTCCACGCGTTCCCGGAACGACATTGCGAGAACCCTAGGTGCGCTGACCGGCAAGCGCAGTGAAACGCATCACGCCTGTCGGAGATCCTCCATGCGGAGTCCTTCGATGGCCGCAGTCACGAAGGTTCGACTGCGTAGATGCTGGCGAACACGTTGCCATTCCCGAGGCAGCTCGATGCGTAACCTCCAGAAAACTCAGTGTTGCTGGCGGCGTGCATCCGTCCGGCGAGAAGAAGATCGTGGCGTCGAGCTGGGAGACGGTGTCGGGTTCGGCGGTCGCATCGGCGAACGCGAGCTGCGCCCCACCGGCCTCACCGAAGCCTTCGGCGAGCGCGACCGGACCCGAGGTCTCGACGACGGGACACCATCGCTCGGATCCACGAGCGGCTCCAGGAGCGAGGCGTCGAGGGCCCTGCGCGGGTCTCCTTCGGCGTGATGGTCTCGATCGGCAGCGATGTCCGTCTCTCCGTCCCCAAGGGAGAGCTGCAGACGCATCGATTCGAATCCTGGGCCCGCGACACGATGGTCACGAGGATCCCCGGCAGCTAGCTACGGGTCACGAAGTTCACGAGCTTGGGGGCCCGGACGATCTCCTTCACGACCTCGCGATCGGCGACCGCTCGCCGGGTCCTCTCGGATGCACGGGCCAGCTCCAGCACTCGAGCGTCGTCCGAGTCGGCCGGCACCTCGATCTTGTCGCGCACCTTCCCGTCGACCTGCACGATCAGCGTGACGGTGTCCTCGACGGCCAGCGCCTCGTCGTAGCCGGGCCACCGGGAGACATGGACCGACTCGCCGTGGCCGAGGACCTCTCGCCAGAGCTCCTCGGCCGCGAAGGGCGCGAAGGGCGCGAGCATCTGGACCAACGCCTCCGCCGCCCCCCGCGCCGCTCCGCCCGCGTCCAACGCCGATCGGATCTCGTTCGTCAGGACCATCAGCTTGGAGATCGCGACGTTGAAGTGGAACCACTCCACGTCCTCGGCCACACCCTTGATCGTGAGGTGCGTCAGACGGACCAGGGCCTCGGGCTCCTCGCCGCTGCCTCCGGCTGCGTCCCCGACCGCGGCGAACACGCGTCCGAGCCAATGGTGCACGCCCGGTCGCCGGTTCGGATCGCCCGCGATCAGCTTCCAGTCGATGTCGTCTTCGAACGGGCTCGCGAACAGCAGCGTGAGCCGCATCGTATCGGCCCCCCACCGCTCGACCGCCGGCATCGGCTCGACGACGTTGCCCTTCGACTTCGACATCGACGCGCCCCCGTAGATCACCTGGCCCTGGTTCATCAGACGTGGGAAGGGTTCGATGAACGGGACCATCCCGGCATCGTGAAGCGCCTTCGTGAAGAACCTCGCGTAGAGCAGATGCAGGATCGCGTGCTCGATGCCCCCCGTGTACTGGCTGACGGGCCATCGCTCGACGTCCTCGCGCCTGAACGGTCCCTCCTCGTACCCCGGGGAGCAGTAGCGGAAGAAATACCAGCTCGAGTCGACGAACGTGTCCATCGTGTCGGTGTCGCGGCGCGCCTCGCCGCCGCACCGTGGGCACTCGACCTTGCTGAACCCGGGATGGCGTGCCAGGGGTGACTCGCCCGTGGGCCGGAAGTCGAC
>JALZDC010000224.1 GCA_030862755.1 Actinomycetota bacterium | reverse complement strand
GGTTGGAACGCCCCTGCTACGACATGAAGGCCCTCACGCGCCAGTACGACTTCATCACGACGCTGTCGACGTACGAGTCGCAGCTCGGCTGGGACAACTACGCCAACGACCACGAGGACGCGAACGGTCAGTTCGAGTCGAACTTCCGGTACGCGGACGCCCTCACGACCGCCGATCGGATGATCTTCTTCCGCTACATGGTCCACACCCTCGCCGAGCAGCGGGGCCTCCAAGCCACGTTCATGCCGAAGCCGTTCTCACACCTCACCGGCAACGGGCTCCACATGCACATGAGCCTGTGGGACGCCGAAACCGACACGAACCTGTTCGAGGACGAGGACGACCCGCGCGGGCTCGGGATCTCGGAGATGGGCTACCACTTCCTGGGCGGAGTACTCCGGCATGCGAGCGCCTACATCGGCGTCACCGCCTCGACCGTCAACTCCTACAAGCGACTGATCGTCGGAGCGCCGACCTCGGGAGCGACCTGGGCCCCCGCCTACATCGCGTACGGGCGCAACAACAGAACGCAGATGATCAGGACACCCGCACCGGGGCGGTTCGAGGACCGCACGATCGACGGCGCCGCGAACCCTTACCTCGCCGCGTCGGTCGTGCTGGCATCGGGACTCGATGGAATCGATAACAAGATCGATCCCGGTGATCCGAACGAAGGGAACATGTACGAGACGCCTGAGGACGAACTCCGACGCCGTGGCATCGAGCTCCTGCCGGGCAACCTTCTGGACGCCGTCCGGAACCTACGGCAGGACGAGGTACTCCGAGAGGCGCTCGGCGCGGTCCCGCACGGCCACTACATCGATTACTACTGCGACGTGAAGGAGCGTGAGTGGAAGGACTATCACGACCGCGTCAGCGATTGGGAGGTCACCAAGTATCTGTCGTTATTCTGACCCAGGACTGTGGGATCCGTCCGTCGGGAGTGTCCGTCCCACGTCGCCCCATCGGAGTCGGATAGATGGACAACGGGCACGCTGTCACCACCCTGGTCGCGGATCTCACGCTGCAGGTCGCCCTCGTGCTCTGCGCCGCCCGGCTTGGCGGCGAGATCGCGGAGCGGTGGCTCAAGCAACCGGCGGTCCTGGGTGAGCTGGTCAGCGGGATCCTGATCGGCCCATTCACACTCGGCGGGTTCGAGCTGCCGGGTATCGGTCAGTTGTTCGAGCTTCAGGACGGTCCGATCGCCGTCACGAACGAGCTGTATGCACTCGCCCAGCTGGGATCCGTGATCCTCCTGTTCGTCGCCGGTCTGGAGACCGACATCAAGATGTTCCTGCGATTCGGCCTCAGCGCGGCCGTCGTGGCCATAGGCGGCGTCATCCTGCCCTTCGTCCTGGGTGTCGGAGGGGCGGTTGCCGTCGGGATAGCCGAGAGCTTCAGCGACCCGCACGCGCTGTTCATGGGAGCGATCCTTACTGCGACGAGCGTCGGGATCACCGCGCGGGTCCTGGGCGACATGGGGAAGCTGGACACGCCCGAGGGAGTCACGATCCTGGGTGCCGCAGTGATCGACGACGTCCTCGGGATCCTCGCGCTGGCCGTTGTCATCGGTCTCGCCAGCGGGGAAGCCGCCTCCGGTGTCCAGCTCAGCATGACCGCCGGCAAGGCGCTCGGCTCCTGGCTCCTCCTGACCGCCGCCTTCCTGGCGTTCGCGACGCTGATCAGCCGCTTGGCGATCTTCCTCAGGGTCGAGGGAGCTGGTCTGGCGATCGCGCTCTCGGCCGGCTTGATCGGAGCCTACCTCGCGGATCTCGCGGGACTCGCCTTGATCATCGGGGCGTACTCGGCGGGACTCGCGCTCTCGCAGACCCACCTGAAGACGCGGCTCGAGAGGGAGATCCGCATCGTCTACAACGTGTTCGTTCCGATCTTCTTCGTGGTCACCGGGATGCTGGTGGACCCGAAGGTCGTGTCCGCCGCGCTTGGAGTCGGGCTGGTGCTGACAGCGCTTGCGAGCATCGGCAAGCTCGTCGGCTCCGGCGGCGCCGCCCTTCTCACGGGGTTCAACCTCCGTGGGGCCTTCCGTGTCGGCATCGGGATGCTGCCCCGCGGCGAGGTCGCCCTCGTGATCGCGGGAGCTGGCCTGACGGCCGGTATCGTCACGCAGGAGGTCTTCGCTGCCGCCGTTTTCGTGGCCGTCGGCACCACCGTGTTGGCCCCGCCGATCCTCGTCCCTGCCTTCCGTCGAGGCGGCGGTGGGCTCCGGATCTCCCATACGAGCGCCGCGACCGCGTATGGGGAAGTGTCCTCGCCGGCGGGGCCGGTGTGGGAGTCGCGTCGGTTGGAGTGGGTGCTTCCCTACGACATCGCGAACGTGCTGAGCCGGACCCTCCGCGTCCACCTGATAGAGACGGCCGGCTTCCAGGAACTACTCGATGTCGATGCTCCGCACACGCGGGTTGCTCAATACCGCAGGGGCCAAGTTCTGTTGAGCGTCGCCGTCCAGGATGAAGGGGAGGATCAGGGGAGCCTCCATGTGGAGGCGAGTGGCACGGCGGGCGCCGATCGGGTCGCACTGGAGTCGATCCGAGCGGCCGTGCGAGCTGCCACGACCGAATTGGCGAGCTCCGTCGACCTCGATGGGTTCGGCGTGTCAGAGCGCTGACCTCCGGAACCGAGGGGGCAGTGCGGAGCCCCCATAAGG
>JALZDC010000223.1 GCA_030862755.1 Actinomycetota bacterium | reverse complement strand
GGACGGCTCGGGAGCGACACGATCACCCCTCTCACCCCGGCCGACGGACTGGCCGATCCCGTGGTCGAGACCGTCGAGCCGGTCGTTGACGACGTGCTCGGCCTCGTGGACGACCCCCCGGGGGGCGGTCAGGTCGACCCTCCCGACCTCGGTGGTGGCGGCGGTAGTCATGTGACCGGTTCGCCAGCCGCAGAAGAACGTAGAGAAACCCCGAGCCAAGCGCCCGGCAGCGGAGGCGTGGCGGGGAAACGACCCCTCGACGGGCCTGGACTCCCCCTGGAGCCGCAGACGGCGATCTCCGCCGCTTCGGGAGCCGCACCGGAGCGTCCATCTTCAGAAGGATTCGGCGCCGCATTGCGTGGCGCGGCACGGAGCTTGGCGATCGTGCTCGCGCTCTTCGGACTCGCAGTCGCGTTCGTCGCACTGCAGGATCGTCTTGATCGGAGCGATCCGCGGCTCGCGCTCGCGCCCGTCGAGTCCGACGTGGTGGAGTTCGCTTGATCCTTCCGCGACGACGTCGGGAACTGTCGGCCGACCCGGCCGAGCTGCTCTCGATCACCGAACGCGCCCGTTACCTGTTCGGACTCCGGATCGGCTTTGCGGGCGTGGTCACCACCGTCGCTCTCGCCCGGGATGGCACGCCGACCGTCGCGATCTCGATCGCCACCGCCGCCTATCTCGCGCTTTCGCTCCTGTCCGCGGCGATCGTCCGGCGGGGCGGAAGGGCTGCGGTTCCGGTGCTTCAGGGGACGCTGCTGGTCGACGGCCTGTACCTGGCCACCGTGATCGCGCAGACGGCAGGAACCGCAGAGGCGATCCGGCTCCTGCCGTACGTCCACGTCGTCGGCGTCACGCTCCTCTGTTCCTACCGGACCGGGCTCAAGCTCGCCCTCTGGCACACGCTGCTCTTCCTCCTCGTGATCGAAGCCGCCCGAGCCGGCATCCTCGACGGTCGGATGACGGAAGGCATCCAGGCCAGCTTCGATGCGGGGAACGGCGAAGGAGCGGTGCTCACCGTCGCCGGGTTGTGGATGTTCGCCCTGGGAACCGCCGTCTTCTCGGCAGCCGGCGATCGCCAGCTCCGGAGACAGAAGCACGACCTGTCCCGTCTCTCGGACATGGTGGCTCGGATGGACGCCGACCCCGAGATGGCCGACATCCCGAACGTCCTCCTCGAAGAACTGCGTTCAACTTTCGGGTTCGTACGAGGGGTGGTGATCGCGTCCCCGCGCGGCGACCTCGAGCTCCTTGCATGGTCGGGGACCGAGAAGCCGGCAGACCTCGCGGTCGGCGTGGACCGGGCCGTGTCGCGGGCTTGGGGGGACCGGGCGAGCCAGCTCCTACGCGCGATCGATCCTGCGACGGACCCTCGACTCGCATCGCTCGTCCCCGACGCTCGGAACGTGCTCGTCGTCCCGCTGCTTCGCGGCCAGCGCCAGGGACTCGGAGCCGTCGTTCTGGAATGCGGCCGGGAGCGCGCGACGATGCGCCGATGGGTGATCGCGATGGTCGAGCAGTTCGCCGAGCATGCCGCCCTGGCGCTGCACAATGCCTGGTTGACCGAGGAGCGCGAAGCGCAGCTCCGAACCATCCAGAACCTCGAGCAACAGCTCCGGACGCACAACGAGGAGCTCGAGGCCAAGGTCGCCGAGCGCACCGAAGAGCTGCGAGACGTCATCACGAGCCTCCAGGAGATCGATGAGCAACGGCGGCGGCTCCTGGAGCACGTCGTCCGGGCGGCCGAGGAGGAACGCACCCGGATCGCACATGACATCCACGACGACCCGGTGCAGAAGATCGTGGCCCTGAAGATGCAACTCGAGCTGCTCGGGAAGAAGCACCCCGGCCTGCCCGAGGTCGACGATGCCCTCGAGGTCGTGAGGATAACGATCAGGAGCATGCGAACGTTGCTCTTCGACCTCAGCCCGCCCACGCTGGAAGATGAAGGACTCGGATCCGCGCTCACTTACCTGCTCGAGAACTCCGGGTCCTCCTTCGCATGGACGGTGGACGACGGCGCGATGGCGGAGGACCCTCCGATCCGGAGCTCCCTCATCTTGTATCGGATCGCTCAGGAAGCCGTCGCGAACGCCCGCAAGCACTCGCAGGCGGCGCACGTTCGCGTGACGCTGGCGCGGAGAGACGGTGGCACCTCGATGCAGATCGTCGACGACGGTGTCGGATTCATGCCGCAGGACGCGGTCGTCGCGGCGCCCGGTCACCTCGGCCTCGCGGCGATCCGCGAGCGAGCAGAGATGGCCGGTGGCTCGTGCAAGCTCTGGAGTCTGCCGGGAGAGGGGACCACGATGGAGGTATGGGTGCCCGACGGAGAAGGAGAGCTCGCACGCGCCGTCAAGGACACTGACGGTTCGATCGCCGAGGTCCTGCTTCTTCCGGATCGCGTGGAGGGACCGCCTCAGAAAGGGGCGATGGATCCCCAGGTGCGGTCGAACGGGCTGCTGAGCAGGTAGACATCGCATGGGTCGTATCCGACTGATGCTCGCCGACGACGAGGCTCCGGTCCTCGCGGCGATGAGCGAACTCGTGTCGATGGATCCGTTCATCGACCTCGTCGGAACTGCACGAGACGCGGGTGAGGCGATCGACATGGCCGAGCTCCATGAGCCGGACGTGGCCCTCCTCGACGTCCGGATGCCGGGGGGTGGCGGGAGCAGAGCCGCGAGAGAGATCCGTCGGCGCTCCCCCGAGACCCGCATCGTCGCGCTGTCGGCGAGCACGGACCCGAAGACCGTCGTGTCGATGGTTCGCGCGGGAGCGGTCGGATATGTGGGGAAGGATCGATCGGCTGATGAGGTCTTGCGCGCGATCCATCGTTCCGTCTACGGACGAGCCAGCATCTCGGTCGATAGGCTGGGCGAGGTGGCGGAACGCCTGGCGGAGCACCAGGCGCGCGATGCCGATCGTCTCCCGAAGCGCGCCGAGGTCTCGCTCGAACGGATCCAGGAAGCGATCCGGGGCGAAGTGCTCGACACCGTGTTCCAGCCCATCGTCGACCTCGCCGACGGCGGCATCCGCGGCCTGGAGGCCCTCGCCAGGTTCCTGACCAGACCCCGGCGATCCCCCGAGACGTGGTTCGCCGAGGCGTCCAAACACGGCTTGCTCACGCGTCTCGAGCTCGCCGCCGCTAGCCAGGCCCTCGGGCACCTGGATCTGGTGCCGGACGGCGTGTATGTCTCGGTGAACGTCTCACCCCAGACGCTGTGCGCGCCGGAACTCGTCCAAATCCTTCAGGAAGTCCCTGTGCGCCGCGTTGTCCTGGAGCTCACCGAACGATCACCGATCGTTGACTACCCTGAGGCGGCGGCGTGCGTTGCCAACCTCCGGGTTCTCGGCTGCCGCCTGGCCGTCGACGACGTCGGGCGCGGATTCTCGGGGCTCGGTCACGTCGTCGAGCTCGCCCCCGATCTCCTGAAGCTCGACCTGAGCCTCGTGAGCGGCGTCGATTCCGATGCTGCGAAGAGTGCCCTCATCGCACGATTGACCTCGTTCGCGGATGAGATCGGCAGCGAGGTCGTGGCGGAAGGGATCGAAACCGAGGCGGAGCTCGAGACCCTCCGTGCTCTTGGCGTCCGGAACGGGCAGGGGTTCCTGCTCGGTCGGCCCGGGCCGATCCCGCCGATGCTCGATGAGGTCTTGCGGTGGCCCGGCGGTCACATCGATGGCCGCTCGAAGGCGTAGCGCCATCGGTCCGCCTCTCTAGGCGTTGAGCTTGGTCTTCACCATGTTGATAAGGGCCGCCTGGTTCCAGGTGTTCCAGAAGTCAGCATGGAGCGAGCAACCCTTCTTCGTGCAGTTCCGTTCGTGGTCGGACGCCAGGTAACAGCCCGCCTTGATGCAGTTGCTCACGTCGAAGCGGATGTTCACCTTGACGTGCGGCAGCTTGATGGGATGCGACGTCGGACATCCCATCCTCTCGGAGACCGGATATGCGACATGGCTCCGATGATCCGCGGAGTCCACGATGATCTTTCCGGCGGCGTCAAGCTTTCCGCAGTTCGGGAAGATGACGGTCGCCCGCACGAACGTATGACCCGATGATTGCCCCGAGCAATCGATCAGGGAGGTAGCGTTCAGGGCGGTGCCGTCGCAGTTGAAACCCCATACACCTGCCTGAGGGGCACCGGCGATCATCCGGAAGTCGGGCGGGAACGGCGTCACCGGTCGCGACTCCTGGGGCCGGTCCCGGTAGTACACGGTCATCCGCCGCGCCGGGATCCGCTGACCGGCCGAGTTGCGAAGAGCCGGCGCCCAGTAGCCCGCCGTATCTCCCGTGAAGGGGCATGTGGTCGGCTTGCCGAGCATGGACGCGTAGGTCGAGGACCCGTTCGTGCTCCTGTTGCCGAAGAACTCGTGCAGGTGGGCGGCGCCGGCCTGCCCCGGGAACACGATGGGGTCATCCGGGGCGCTATGCGAGAACCCACACTCGATCTTGACGGATTGAGCTCGAACTGGTGTCGCTCCCAAAGCGATAAGCGTCACGGAGGTGATGATCAAGAGGGTTCTCCGCACGTCCTTCCTCCTCTCGGCACGCCACACGTGAGCGGCCGTCGCGTCGGTCGGGTCGTGGGTCGGATCGCATGCGCATGTTCGGCTCGCGATCCACCACTTGAGCCGGGGGGTAAGAAGCCGCGATGGAACCACTGACGGGATCTCGGCGCAAGTCGGCTGGATGGGGGCTACCCGAGTGGCCCATATCCCCGGGCTTCGGGCTCACGCTCGCTGGATGCCGTGGTCAGCCGATCTCCGTAAGCTCGGCGGCCGGCTCCCAGCTCCGGCATCATCCCTCGACGGTCAGCGTTCCTTCCATGCCCTGCGCACGGTGGAACTCGCAGAAGAACGTGTACGTCCCGGGGGCGAGATCGATGGTCTTGGTGGCCGTCTGCCCTGCCTCGACCTGGACATCGATCTCCTCCCCTTCCACCGTGAAGGTGTGTGGCGACTCGCCTTCGTTCACGAGCTGGATCTCGCCCGCCGCGACCGCATCGGCCGGAACGAAGACGTTGTCGCGCATCGTCTAACCGTGGCACCTGCCGCCCCATCCCCAGCGGTGTCCTGGCCTTCGCCCCCGCCGCCCCACGCGCCGAGCAACAGCACGATGACCCCGGCGATCGGCAGCATCTTCCTCGTCTTCCACATGCTCCATATCCTCCTTGGACAGGAGCCGGTCACTCACCGGCTCACGTGGGATCGACGACACGAACGGCGCCCTGCAGCGTCTGGGGATCCGACGAGGGGGGGTGCGCCGGATCGGCCTGCCGGAGCTTGGACCGATGGCGCGGGTTCCCCGTCTGCGAGGGAGCAGGCCGCGGTGGCAAGGGCGAGCGCCAACGAGAGGATCCGTCGTCCCGAGTTCATCGACCCAGAGTGAGGGCAGCGGTCCCAAGCTCACGTGAATCGATGGCTAAGGGTTCGGTAAGGACTCAGGCAGGTTCGGCAGGGCGGCTGAGGCGCTCCCAGTGGCTAGTGCCAGCCGCGGGCCCGGCCGGCCTCGGCCACGCGTTCGACCGCGATCTCGTAGGCAGCGGCCCGGTGCGAAACCCCACCCTCGTCGGCACGCTCCAGGACGAGGTCGGTCGCCGCCTCCATCAGGTCCTTCAACCGCCCGTTGACCCGCTCCTCGCTCCAGCGTTCGCGTTGCAGGTTCTGCACCCACTCCAAGTAGCTCACGGTGACACCGCCGGCGCTGCCGAGGATGTCCGGCACCACCCACACACCGCGGTCCTGCAAGAGCATGTCGCCGTCCGGCGTGGTGGGATGGTTCGCGAGCTCGAGGACCAGGTTCGCACGCACACGCCCCGCGTTGTCGGCCCGGATCGAACGCTCGAGGGCGGCCGGAGCCAGCACCTCGCACTCGACACCGATCAGGTCGTCGCCGGCGATCGAGTCGGCATGCTTGGCGCCGGTGACGCTGCCGGTCTGTTGTTTGTGCGCGAGCACGTCGCGCGGGATGAGCCCTTCGCTGTTCACGACCGCGCCTCGTGAGTCGGATACCGCCACGACGCGGTAGCCCATCTGATGCGCGAGCTGTGCGAACCACGCGCCCGCGTTGCCGAACCCCTCGACGGCAACCCGGATGTTCTCGCGTGTCCATCGCCGAGATCGGGCGATGCGATCGAGCGCGAAGAGCGCCCCGCGTCCGGTCGCAGCATCCCGGCCGAGCGACCCACCGAGGCCGACGGGCTTCCCGGTGATCACCGCCGGCGAGTCGCCGCGCGACCTCGAGTATTCGTCGTACATCCACGCCATCTCACGGGGACCGGTGTTGACGTCGGGAGCGGGGATGTCCCGATACGGGCCGACCATCGTCTCGATCGCCGAGAAGTAGGAGCGGCACAACCGCTCGAGCTCGGCGACCGACAGGCTCTTCGGGTCGACCTTCACGCCGCCCTTCGCGCCACCGAACGGGACATCGAGCAATGCCGTCTTCCACGTCATCAATGCCGAGAAGCACTGGAACTCGTCGCGGGACGCGTTCTGATGGAAGCGGAGGCCGCCCTTGAAGGGACCTCTCGCCCCGCTGTGTTGGATCCGCCACGCGGGATACACGTCGAACGAGCCATCGTCCCGAGAGACCCGTACCGAGACGGCTACCTCGCGCCGGTGGGTCGACAGGACCCTCCGGGCACCGTCGTCCAGACCGATCCTGTCGGCCGCCTGATCGAGGTGACCCTGCACCGCTTCGAACAGACCTTCGGAAGCAGCTTCCGGAACGTTCACCAAAAGATCCTGCTTCGTCACCGGTACGAGTCTGTCACGTCAGGGACCTTGGGCGCGACCCCGTCGCGAAAGGCTCCTCATCCCGTCAGCCCGTTCGCCAGCGTGGGATCCGTGCACGCCGAGGATGTCGCATGGCAGGCACCTCCGGGCGGAGCCCCGACCCGATTGCTCCCTCGGTGGTTGCCACCCTACGATGCGCGTAGCCGGCGACCGGGCAGGAACCGGCTAGGACCGGAAAGGCAACGACCAGGTGCTCTCCTTCGGCGTCACGTTCATGCTCGACCCACCGGTCTCGAGGACGGTCGAGTGGGCGAAGCTCGCCGAGGCACGGGGATTCGATTCCGTGTGGGCCTGGGACTCCCACGTGTTGTGGCAGGAGTTCTACACGACGTTCGCGCTCGTCGCGGCCAGCACCGATCGGGTGCGGCTCGGCCCGTGCGTCACGAACCCGGCGACACGCGACATGACCGTCACCGCGAGTGCGATGGCCACGCTCCAGGAGGTCTCGGGCGGGCGGATGGACATCGGCATGGGCCGCGGGGACAGCGCCCGGCGCGTGATCGGCCAGAAGCCGGTGACCGTCGAGGAGATGGAACATGCGTGCCGGTTCATCAGAGACCTGGCCGAAGGCCGGGAGGTCGACTACGAGGGCACGCCCCTTCAGCTGAAGTGGAGCGAAGGCCACCGACTCCCCGTCTGGGTGGCGGCCTACGGTCCCAAGGCGCTCCGCGCGTGCGGCCGCGTCGCCGACGGGCTGATCATGCAGCTCGCCGATCCGTTCATCCTCGATTGGTCGCTCGCCTACGTCCGGGAGGGGGCGGAGGAAGCCGGACGCTCCTTCGAGGACATCCAGATCCAGGTCGCGGCGCCCGCCTACCTCTCCGACGAGATCGCGAAGGCGCGCGACCAGGTGCGCTGGTTCCCGGCGCTGGTCTCCAACCACGTGGTCGACCTCGTGAAGCGGTACGCGGACTCAGATCTTCCGCAGCCGCTCACGGACTACATCGAGGCTCGCGACCACTACGACTACGCCGAACACGGCCGGACGGGTGCCGAGCACGCAGACTTCGTCACCGACGAGGTCGTGGATCGGTTCTGCGTGCTCGGCACCGCCGACGAGTGCATCGCGAAGCTTCGCGAGCTCGAAGCGCTCGGCGTGACGCAGTTCAACATCTACTCGATGCAGGAGGATCCCGGGCCAGGCGGGACGATCGAAGGGTTCGGGAGGGACGTGCTGCCGGCGTTCGGCTCATAGCGGGATGCCGCCACCGAGAGGCGGAGGTGCAACGAACGATGACGACGGTCAGAGCGGCAGTGATCCAGGCGCACGCGAACATGCCGAAACGCGAAGCGATCGACAAGCACGTCGGATTGATCGCGAAAGCGGCGGCCGACGGCGCCGAGGTCACCTGCCTGCAGGAGATCTTCCACGGCCCCTACTTCTGCGCCGAGCAGGATCCGAAGTGGTACGCGACGGCCGAACCCGATAACGGCCCGCTCGTGACGCAGATGCGCGAGGTGGCCAGGACCCACAACATGGTGCTGATCGTCCCCTGGTTCGAGG
>JALZDC010000185.1 GCA_030862755.1 Actinomycetota bacterium | reverse complement strand
CCGATCGTCGTGAAGCCGGCGAGCGCCACGCCGATCGGCTCGCTCCGTCTCGCGGAGTTCTTCGCCGAGACCGACCTCCCGAAGGGGAGTTACCAGGTGCTGCCGGTCTCCTCGGAGGTCGCCGACGGCATGGCGCGCGACGAGCGTTACCGCAAGATCTCGTTCACCGGGTCCGCCGAGATCGGCTGGTACCTGAAGGGTCTCGACCCGAAGAAGCGGGTCACGCTCGAGCTCGGTGGCAACGCCGGGGTGATCGTGCACGCCGACGCGGACCTCGACTTCGCAGCGCAGCGCGTCGCCTACGGCGGCTACTACCAGGCGGGGCAGAGCTGCATCAGCGTGCAGCGGGTGCTCGTCTCGTCCGAGGTGTACGAGGACTTCACCGCCCGGCTCGTGAAGCAGATCGAGAGCTTGAAGGTGGGCGACCCACTCGACCCGACCGTCGACGTCGGTCCGGTGATCCAGCGCAAGGAGGTTGACCGGCTGACCGAGTGGGTGCAGGAGGCGGTCTCGCAGGGCGCCGGGGTGCTCACCGGCGGCTCGGGCGACGGACCCTTCTTCCAGCCGACGCTCCTCGCCGACGTGAAGCCGGAGATGCGTGTGTGCCGCGAGGAGATCTTCGGGCCCGTCGTGACGATCAGCCCGTACCAGACCTTCGAGGAGGCGCTGCGGATCGTGAACGACTCGAGATACGGCCTGCAGGCCGGCGTGTTCACGAACGACATCACGCGCGCCTTCGAGGCGCAGCGGGCGATCGAGGTCGGCGGGCTGATCATCAACGACGTCTCCGCGTTCCGCGCCGACCAGATGCCGTACGGCGGGTCCAAGGAGTCGGGATTCGGCCGGGAGGGGCTGAAGTACGCGATGGAGGAGATGACCGAGCCGAGGATCATGGTGCTCTCACACGTTCCCCTGTAGGCGGGGACCGTGGATCTCCGCGACCTGATCCTCTTCGCGCTGCCGTTCATCGTGGCCATCGCCCTCGGCGTCGGCTTCCTCGTCGTCTTCCGCGAGCGCGCGGCGGCCCAGGAGGTCCTCCGCCGTCGCGGCCAGCTCGCGGAACCGGACCTCGCCACTCCGTTGCGCGACCCGCGGCCGCCTGCCCGGCCCTGGTGGGGGAACCCATGGCTGTGGCTGGTCGTCGGGGGCGTCTTCGTCGTGCTCGGGATCTTCGTGTGGCCAGGACTTTTCGGTGGCACGTTCTTCTTCCTCCCGTTCCTGTGGATCTGGCGACCACGCCGAGGGCGTGACGTCGATCCCCGAGCGAACGGCCACGAACGACGAGGCGATCCGAGCTCGCTCGGAGGCTGACGTCAGGGGAACAGGGCCCGGTCCGCGAAGTCGCCGACGATCGCGGCGGCTTCGCGTTCTCGACGCCCCAGGTAATGGTCGGTGCCGTCGAGGACCACAACCTCGGCGACGCCTTCGCCGTAAGCGCGGAGTTCATCGGCGGGGCAGTACTCGTCGTCCGCTCCGCTGAGGAGGAGCAACGGGCGCTTCAGAAGTCGGAGCTCCGCTGCGGACGGCAACGGTGGCAGCTCGAGGTCGTTCGGCCGGAGCGGGATCCCGAACAGCGCGAGCGCGCCGACCCGTTCGTCGCCGAACGCCTCCCGGAGCGCGACGCTGGCGCCGAAGGACCACCCGAACACGAGCGTGGGACCTTGCCCCCGCCCGCGGACGGCCCCGACCGCAGCCCGCACGTCGCGGACCTCCTCTTGACCGCCGGCGTACGTGCCGTCCGAGCCCATCGTCCCGCGGAAGTTGAATAGGAGTGACGCCAGACCGCGTTTCCCGGCCAGCTCGTTCCGGACCGACCATAGGACCGGGTGATCCTTGCTGCCGCCGTGCCGCGGATGCGCGTGGCAGATCACCGTCGACCCGCGAGGGGCGTCGTCGGGCAGCCGAAGTTCTCCCTCCAGCCGAAAGCCGTCCTCGGTGAGGAACGTCACGGACTCCACGTCATCTGCCACGATGCCAGCCGTGGAGCAGCTGCGCCAGCCGCGGGGAACCGCGTTCACCATCCGCGACCCGCTGCCGTGGCCCGACGTGGCCGAGATCGCGCGCGAGGGAGAACGGCTCGGCTGTGCGGCCGTGTTTCTCCCGGAGACAGGCGCCCGGGACGCCCTCGCCACGCTGAGCGGGCTGGCGGGCGAGACGGAACGGCTGCTCCTGGGAACCGGCGTGATCCCGATGGCCTCGCGAACGCCTCGCCTCGCGGCCATGGCGGCGGCCACGGTCCAGGAACGGTCCGGAGGGAGACACATCCTGGGTGTCGGTACCGGGGGGGGG
>JALZDC010000146.1 GCA_030862755.1 Actinomycetota bacterium | reverse complement strand
CCCCGAAGGAACGCGCCGTGACGGCTGAGAACCTCGTCGCCGTCGATCTGACCCAGATCGACCTGCGGGCCGAGCCCCCGGGCCTCCCGTTCGATGTGCCCGAGCCGAACACCGCGACGACGTGGGGCGAGCGCGACGTCCTGTGGCTCGGCCCCGACGAGTGGCTCGTCGTCGACGGGACCGGGACGTCGAACAGCATCGAGCGGGACCTGGATGTCGCGCTGGCCGGCAGGCACCATTCCGCGATCGACCTCAGCGCTAACCGCTCCGTCTTCGACCTCACGGACGGGCTCGATCTGCTCTCGAGCGGTTGCGGCCTCGACCTCGATCCCAGCCACTGGCGACCCGGCATGTGCGCCCAGACCCTCTTCGGAGGCGCGCAGGTGGTCCTGCACCAGCTCGACGAGCGGACGACGCGCGTCTTCGTTCGCCCCTCGTTCGCCGACTACTTCGTCGACCGACTGACACGCGCGCAGCAGGTCAGCTGAGTTCGGCCAGCATCCGCTTCTGCCAGTCGACGGTGGCTTCGACCTGGTTGAAGGTAAAGATGTGGAGGCCCCGGACGTTCGCGGACGGTTCTACAAGGGTCGGGGCGATCGCCTCGAGAAGCGCGTCCGGACCGAACGAGCGCCCGACGAGATGGCCGAGGAGGTTCCGATGCTTCCGAAGGTAGCGCACCGAGCCTGTAACGCCGATCCGCGCCCCGATGGTGGCGAGCTTCCTCATCGTCGCGGCTCCGGGGACGCCGACGTGGATCGGAAGGCTCACTCCCGCCTCGCGCATCCTCGCGATCCATGCGGAGATCGCAGTCGGGTTGAAGCTCATCTGCGTCGTCATGTACGCGGCGTGCGGCTGCTTGTCGTGCAGCGTTCGGACGAGGACCTCATCCGGGATCGAGGGATGTCCCTCCGGATACGCGGGCACGCCGATCGTCTCGAACGGGTGATCGAGCTCCTCCATCAAACGGATGAGTGTCAGCCCATCGTGGATCTCCCCACGGTCCTTGGCGTCGCCGCCGACCACGAACGCTCCTCGGATCCCGCCAGACCGGCATCGATCGAGCAGCTCGGCGAGATGGGATCGGTCGCGGATCATGTGCGCGGCCAGATGCGGGGTCGCATCATGACCGGCGGCCTCGAGGGCTTCGCACAGCTCGATAGTGGACTCGATCCCGTGGCTCGGCGAGGCAGTCACGGTGGTCCGCGCTCCCGACGGCAGCGCTTCGGCTCGATCCAGCGCATCCCTGAGCGGGATCAGCTCGAAGAGCGGGCGCCCGACCATCGCCCACAGCACCGATCGTTCCGGATCGGCAAAATCGACGGACGGACGCCTCCGGAATGTCACCTTGGGGGCATCTTGACGGACGTCAGGGTGCGCCGTTGCGCCTTCATCAGACTTCCGGTCATCGTCCACTAGCGTGTCCTCGTGGGACGTGACGACGAGGACCGGGCCGGCGGCCCCGATCGGCTCGCCCGCCGCCTGACCACAACCGGTCGTCGCCGTCGTTCTGGCGACGCTGGCAGCAGTGGTCATCGCCTCGCTCTTCGGGGCCACCGCGAGCGAGACACATATCGACGATCTGCTCGAGGCGGGTGGCCTAGGGGTGCTGCGTTCGGCGGGACTGCTCTTCTTCGCGTTCGCGGGCCTACGCGCCGATCGCGACGGTCGGCGACGCCTCGCCTTCACGCTGCCCGCGCTTCGCTCCTGAGTGGTCTGGTCGTGCTGGCGATCGGCGCGGTGGTCTGGCTCGCCCGCGGTCGCTCGTTCGTGCGCTGAGCCCGGCCCAGGTCGGACCGCGGCGAGCCGCAGGAACCTCGGTGCTCAGGTCGCGCGTTCAGCCCTTCGGGATCTCCTTCGTCGGGTCCCAATGGGGCATCTGCACGACGGTCGCCCCGACCCTTCCCTTCGGCGTCTCGACCTCGAGCGTCGTCCCCAGTTCCGTGTGCTCCATCTGAAGCATCGCCAGCCCGATGTTCTTCTCCATCCGTGGTGAGTAGCACGCGGACGTGACCCGACCGACGACGCTTCCACCGGCCGAGGCCGGGAAGAAGTCGATCATCTCGCTGTTGACGTAGGTGCCGAGCGGTTCGCCTTCGATGTCGACGCCGACGAGCTTCTGCCTCACACCCTCCGCCTTGACCTTCTTGAGGGCTTGCTTGCCCATGAAATCCGCTTCCTGATCGAGGTCGACCATCCACGTGTAGTGGTAGCCCACCTCGAAAGGGTTGTTCTCGTACCACATGTCCGCGCCGAAGGCCAAGATCCCTCCCTCGATGCGGCGGATGTGACACGGACCGATGACCTCGATGTCGTGAGGCTTCCCGGCCTCGAGCACGCGATCCCAGAGATCCACGCCGTGCTTCGACGCGTCGCGCAGGTAGACCTCGTAGCCGACCTCACCGGTGTATCCCGTTCGGGACACGACGACCTGCATCCCGTCGAGCTCCGCCTTCATCAGGCCGTAGTAGGGAACGTCCAGGACCTTGTCCCCGAACAGCTCGACCAGCACCTTCTTCGCGTTCGGGCCCTGGATCTGGACGGGCGCGACGTCGATCTCCTGCACCGTGACGTCCATGCCCCTCGCTGCCGCGATGCCGAGCGCGTAGAGGTTCACATCGGAGTCGGCGAGCGAGAGCCAGAACTCGTCCTCCTCGACACGCAGCAGCACCGGGTCGTTCAGGATCCCGCCGTCCGGTGCGGTGATGAACACGTATTTGCACTCGCCCACCGCGCACTTGTGCAGGTCCCGCGGGACGATCATGTTCGTCAGATCGAACGCGTCCGGCCCCTTTATCTGGATCTGCTTCTCGACGCCGACGTCCCAAAGCGTCACCGCGTTCACGAGGTACCAGTACTCGGCCACCGGGTCGCCGTAGTGGCGCGGATGGTACGTGTGGTTGTAGACGCTGTAGCGCGCGACGCCGTGCCTGCGCGAGGCGTAGAAGTACGGCGACTTCCGGATCCTCGTGTAGAGCAGGATCCCCGGGTCCTCGTTCACTGCCATCGAAGCTCCTTTGCGATCAGGCCCGCAGGCGCTCGCCCTTGGGATCCCACAACGGCTCGGCGGCGACGGTGGCCGCCAGGCGATCGCCGAAGTATTCCACTTCGACCGGGGTTCCCTCCACCGTGAGATCGACCGGCAGGTAGCCGTAAACGATCCCCCGGCCGATCGAGTAGCCGTAGGCGGCGCTCGTCGCGTAGGAGACGACCCGGCCGTCGTGCCAGATGGGCTCCTTGCCCATCACCACAGCCGTCGGATCGTCGAACGTGATGCAGGCGAGCCTCTCGGTCAGCCCGCGGTCGAGCTTGCGCTGCAGAGTCTCGCGCCCCTGGAAATCGCCCTTGTCCATGCGGACCGCGAAGCCGAGTCCGGCCTCGAACGGGTCGTGCTCGGTGTGGATGTCCTGACCCCAGAGCCTGTACCCCTTCTCGAGGCGGAGCGAATCGAGGGCGCCCCCGCCCGCCCCGACGATGCCGTATCCCTTCCCCGCCTCCCAGAGCACGTCCCACGCCCGCTGGCCCATCGCGATCTGTCCGTAGAGCTCCCACCCGAGCTCCCCGGCGTAGGAGATTCGCTGGGCCCAGACGGGGTCGACCTCCCCGACGTTCAGGTACCGCGCGGTCATGTAGGGGAAGCCCTCGTTCGAGACGTCGACGTCGGTCACGGCCTCGAGGACGTCGCGCGCCCTCGGACCCCAGAGGCCGAGCGCGAAGAGCGACCCGGTGCGGACGGTGAGATCCACCCGCTCGTCGATGCGACGCTGGGCGAGCAGCCACGCTCGGTCGTGCTGGCCGGAGCCGCCTCCGGTCACGACCCGGAACCGGTCCTCGGCCTTGCGCGTGACCGTGAGATCGCAGCGGATCCCGCCCGACGACGTGAGCATAGAGGTGTACACGATCGACCCGACGGGACGGTCGATCGTGTTCGCGCTGATGCGTTCGAGGAACGCGAGCGCATCAGCGCCGGTGATGTCGAACTTGGCGAACGGCGTGATGTCGAACAGAGCGACACGCTCTCGCGTCGCGAGATGCTCGACCCCCACGCATGGCGACCAGTTCTGCGCCGCCCAGCCCTTCCGCGACTCCCACGGCGCACCGGTCAGCACGTGGTTAGCCTCGAACCACTGGGGCCTCTCCCAGCCTGCACCGGAGAAGAACTCCGCCCCCAGCTCTCGGTGGCGAGCGTAGAAGGGCGTCAGCTTCAGCTTGCGCGGGTGCGACATCTGCTGGAGGGGATGCAGGATGTCGTAGACCTCGCGGTACTGCTGGGCGCCGCGCGCACGAACGTAGGGCGCCGTCGTCATGAACGGGTAGAAGCGGTTGGCATCTGCTTCGGCCATGTCCATCGACGGCTCGCCGGCGGCGATCCACTCGGCTGCCATCCTGCCCATCCCTCCCGCGTGCGTGACCCAGACCGCCTCGCAGATCCAGAAGCCATGGACGTCTGACGACTCGCCGACGATCGAACCCATGTCCGGCGTGAACGAGAACATCCCGTTGATCGCTGTGGCTTCGTCGAGCATGTCCTTCACGGGGGGCAGCAAACGGACGCTCTCCTCGTACGCGACCTCGAGATGCTCGGGCGTGAACGGCTCGACGCTCGGTTGCGGCTCTCCCTCGCGGTAGGGACGGAGATCGTCCGGCTCGAACAGGATCGGCTCGTGCCGATAGTTGCCGAGGGCGTACCGGTCCCCGTGTTCGCGGAAGTACAGGGACAGGTCCTGATGGCGAAGGATCGGGTGAACGACCTCGCGATCCGCGTGGGCGGCGAGCTCCGGTAACGGCTTCGTCCAGACGAGCTGGTGCTGGACGACGGCGAGCGGGATCGGCACGCCGGCCATCCGTCCGATCGTCGGGCCCCAGATCCCGGCGCAGACGAGGACCCGTTCACACT
>JALZDC010000098.1 GCA_030862755.1 Actinomycetota bacterium | reverse complement strand
GCCGACTAGAGGCGAGCGACGTGTATCGGCGGAGACGACGGGGTACGGGGGCGACGACGACACCGGGAAGGGGAGGATGCCCGGAGGGCTCGAGCCGCACGGGCCGGCCTCACAGGAGATCGCCGATCTGTGGTGGCTGATGTTCTGGCTGGGGCTGCTTGTGTTCTTCGTCTTCGCCGGTGTGCTCGGCAGCGCGATGTTCCGGCGCAGCCGGCGGGGCCACGCCGCGGATCCGCTCGACCAGCCGGATCCAGGGACTTCGGCCGGGTACGTCCGGCGCTGGATCGTGGGGCTCGGTGTCGTGATGACGACCGTCGTCCTCGTCGTCGTCCTCGCTTTCACGATCGGCAGCATCCGGGCCATCCCAACGGCGGCGGCGCGAGATGCGCTCCGACTCGAGCTCGTCGCGCATCAGTGGCACTGGGAGGTCCAGTATCCCGATGACGGGATCGAGACGAAGGACACCGTGCGGATCCCGGTGGACACGGCGGTCGAACTCCGACTCTCGTCGGCCGACGTGATCCACAGCTTCTGGGTCCCTGCGTTGGCCGGCAAGATGGACGCCATCCCGGGAAAGGTCAACACGATCGTCGTCGAAGCCGACGAACCTGGGACCTACCGCGGTCAGTGCGCCGAGTTCTGCGGCCTGAACCACGCGACCATGCGCGTCACGGTGATCGCGATGGAGCGGGCCGCGTTCGAGCGTTGGCTTGAGGAGGCACGCTAACGAACGAGCGGTTCAACCGCGACCACGGTGGTCCGGCACCCAGGGCGAAGCACACGCCGGAGACGGAGGAGCTTGATCGGCTCTGGTCGGACCCGCCCGGGATCCGAGGGCGGCTCCAAGCGGTGCAGAACAGTGCGATCGGGACGCGACTGCTCCTGACCGGATTCTTCTTCCTGCTGCTCGGCGGCAGCTTCGATTCGTTCGTGATGCGCGCGCAGCTGGCGCGACCGGAGAGCTCGCTCGTCAGCGCCGAGCTGTACAACCAGCTGTTCACGAACCACGGCTCCGTGACGATGTTCCTCGTGATCCTCCCGATCTTCGAGGGGTTCGCGATCCTGATGCTGCCGCTGCTCCTCGGGAGCCGCGAGATGCCGTTCCCGCGACTCGGTGCATTCGCGTACTGGACGTTCCTGCTCGGCGGTCTCCTCTATTACAGCAGCACGCTCTTCCAGCTCGTTCCCGATGCAGGTTGGTTCGCGTACACGCCGCTCAGCGGTCCGGAGTATTCGCCTGGGCTGAAGCTCGACTTCTGGGTGCTGGGATTGGGCGTCGCCGAGGTCGGCGCGATCGCCGCAGCGATCGAGATCATCATCGGCATCCTCAAGATGCGGGCCCCGGGGATGACGCTCACGCGGCTCCCGCTGTTCGCGTGGGCGATGCTCGTGACCTCATTCATGATCATCTTCGCGTTCACGACCCTGATCGTCGCGAGCGCTCTGCTCGAGCTCGATCGAGGCTTCGGGACCCGCTTCTTCGATCCGGAGGCCGGAGGCAGCCCGATCCTGTGGCAGCACCTCTTCTGGATCTTCGGTCACCCCGAGGTGTACATCCAGTTCTTGCCAGCCGCGGGGATCGTCTCAATGATCGTGCCGGTCTTCGCCCGCCGTCGGACCGTCGGATACCGCTGGATCGTCGCGTCGATGATCGCGATCGCCTTCCTGTCGTTCAGCCTCTGGGCGCACCACATGTTCGCCGCGGGCTTGCCCCCGATCGTGCTCACATTCTTCGCCGCCGCCAGCATGGCGATCTCGATCCCGGCGGGGGTGCAGGTCTTCGCGTGGATCGCGACGATCGCCGACGGCAGGCCCACCTTCCCGACGGCGATGCTGTTCGTGATCGGATTCCTGATCACGTTCGTCATCGGCGGCATCACCGGCGTCATGGTCGCCGCGGTCCCCTTCGATCTCCTCGCGCATGACTCCTACTTCGTCGTGGCGCATCTCCATTACGTTCTGATCGGCGGTGTGGCGTTCCCGATCTTCGCCGGCGTCTACTACTGGTTCCCGAAGAACACCGGCAAGCTGTTGAACGAGCGGCTCGGCCGGTGGAACTTCTGGCTCCTGTTCATCGGTGTGAACGTGGCGTTCTTCCCAATGCACATCGTTGGCCTTATGGGCATGCCTCGCCGGGTCTACACGTACCCGGCCGGCATGGGATGGGACGTCTACAACCTGATCTCGACGCTCGGCGTCCTCATCATCATCCCGGGCATCGCCCTGTTCGTCGTGAATGTCGTTTGGACCTGGTTCAAGGGCGAACCGGCGGGCAACGATCCCTGGGGCGCTGACACGCTGGAGTGGAGCCTGGCATCGCCACCACGCCAACACGCGTGGTCGATCCATCCGATCATCAGGAGCCGGCACCCGCTCTGGGACCAGGACGACCTCCACCGAGGCGACCCGGCGATCGAGCGCCTGGTCCACGCGGTGGGACGTTGGCCTCTCCGCTGGCGGGCGGCGCTCGTCACCGGCACGTCGGATGGCCGCCCGGAAGAAGTGTTCCGGGTGGCGGGACCCGGCCTGCCGCCGCTCTTCGCGGCGATCGGGACCGTCGTGATCTTCCTGGCCGAACTGCTGAAACTCCGCCCGGTGGCGCTCATGGGGCTCGTCGTCGTCGCGATCGCCGTGATCTGGTGGAACTGGCCGCAGCCGGCGCCCATGAGCGAGGAGGAGGAGAACGCCTTCGAGGAGGAACACGGCGTGCCGGTCCGGGCGGGAGGGAGCGCCGTGATCCCTCGGTGGGGCGTGGGGTTGGCGATCCTGGTGGTCGGGACGGCGTTCGCCGGTCTCCTGATCAGCTACTTCTACCTGCGACTCGAAACCGAGGTCTGGCCTCCTCCTGGAACCACGATGCCGTCCGCCGCCACAGCGGTCGTCAGCTCGGTGCTGATCGCCGCAGCGGCGATCGCGACGCGTGCGGCGCTCTGGCGTATCCGAGACGAGTCCTCGGCACCGTCCCGAACCCCACTCGCGATCGCTCTGCTCGCGGGCGCGGCCGGGGTCGCGATCCAGTTGTTCGGAACGCTCGACCTCTCGTTCGACTCGACGACGCACGCCTTCGGCTCGATCTTCTACACGGTGAGCGGATTCGCCATCGCGGTCGCGATCGCAGCGTCGACCATGGTGGTATTCGCGCTGTACTGGACGTGGCGAGGGTTCTTCACTCGCCGCCGACACGTGCCGATCTTGACAGCCGGCTGGTTCTCGGGGTTGAGCGCGGTGGTGTGGATCCTCGGATACGGAACGCTGTACGTGTGACCGGTGCTGACATGAGCGATCGGTGGGGACGCACGTTCGCCGGCTCGGTAGTGCTGTTGCTTGCCGGCCCTGTGATCTGGACGGGTCACTTCCTCGGCGCCTACTTCTTCGCGGAGCTTGCCTGCGCTGCAGGGTGGCTCCGTTTCGAGATCTTCGGGATCGGCGGGATCTCGCTCGTCACCATCATCGCGACGCTCGTTGCGGCGGCAGCGACCACCCTGTTCGCCGTGGCCGGATTCCGCGCACGGAACGGGGCCTACGGCGACCTGGCGTTCACGGGGTTCCTGCTGAGCGTGCTGGGTGTACTCGTGGTCCTCCTCGTTGGTTTCTCGCCAGCTTTGCACGAGCCGTGTTGATCGCCGTCCTGGCACACGCGACGGTGTCGAGTTCGAACGCCGCGACGCCTTGGTACGGAGAGGCATCCGTCATCCTCGTCGTCGGCGTCGTGGCGACGCTGTACGTGCGCGGTCGACGACGGGCCCCACGCGGTCGACGGAGGAAGGGGGCGGATCTAGCCTTCGCCGCCGGCTCGGTCTCGACGATCGCGGCGTTGTCGTCGCCGCTGGACGCATTCTCCACCGAACTCGCGTCGGCGCACATGGTGCAGCACGTCGTGCTGATGCTCGTGGCGGCGCCACTCTTCGCATGGAGCACCCCATTGCCGCCGATCGCTCGAGGTCTTCCGCGTAGCGCGGTCGTCCGGTTCGGGTCTGCCGCTCGGGTCGCCGGCGCGTTCCGTCGACGTCGGGAAGCGTTCGTGACCCCTGCGCTCGTCACCATGGCGCATGTCGGCTCGCTCTGGGCGTGGCACATCCCGCTGCTCTATGACGCAGCGATCCGCAGTCAGGGCGTTCACACGCTCGAGCACGCGTCGTTCTTCGTAGGCGCCGTCCTATTCTGGGGGATGGTCGTCTTCCCGCGTCGTCGATCTGCGGCGTCGGGTGGACGACTTCTGATCCTCTTCGGTCTCGCCATGCAAAGCGTGTTCCTTGGCGTCCTCCTGACGTTCGCTTCCTCTCCTTGGTATGCGAGTTATGCCTCGACGACACGGGCATGGGGCCTCACCGCGCTCGAAGACCAGCAGCTCGCAGGGGCCATCATGTGGGTGCCGGCCGGTGCGGTGTATGTCGGGGTCGCGATCGCTGTTGTCGCTGCATGGCTGAACGATGCTGCGGCAGTTGCGTCGCCTGTCGATCGATCGCCTTCGCGGGTACGCGACCGCCGCGCACCCGATCCCACATCGACGCCTCGCTCTCAGAGACGGAGGTAGGAGGCGGCGATCGGGGGCCGAACGTCTCGAC
>JALZDC010000094.1 GCA_030862755.1 Actinomycetota bacterium | reverse complement strand
TCGATCTGGTGGTCGACGTAGTAGCCGACCATCTCCGCGAGCGTCAGCGTGCGGGGAACCCCGTCGACGAGGGCGAGCATGATCACGCCGAAGGAGTCCTGGAGCTGCGTGTGCTTGTAGAGCTGGTTCAGGACGACCTGCGGGTTGGCGCCGCGCTTCAGGTCGATGACGAGTCGCATCCCGGCCCGCCCCGACGAGTGATCTTTCAGATCGGCGATCTCCTTCACCCTGCCGGACTTCACGAGATCGGCGATCTTCTCCGCGAGCCGCGCCTTGTTCACCTGGTACGGGAGCTCGGTGACGACGATCCGCGGCCGACCGGCTGACCCCTCCTCGACCGAGCACACGGCGCGGATCTTGATGGAGCCGCGGCCCGTCTCGTACGCATCGCGGATGCCGTCTCGACCCATGATGACCGCACCCGTCGGAAAGTCAGGTCCCTTGACGAACTTCATCAGGTCCTTCGGCGTCGACTCCGGATGCTCCAGATAGTGGACGACGGCGTCGATCGCCTCGCCGAGGTTGTGCGGAGGGATGTTCGTGGCCATCCCGACCGCTATCCCGCCCGAGCCGTTGACGAGCAGGTTGGGCAACCGGGAGGGAAGGACGACGGGCTGTTGCTCGTATCCGTCGAAGTTGGGAACGAACTCGACGGTGTCCGAGTCGATGTCGCGCAGGAGCTCCATGGCGATCGGCGCCAGTCGGGACTCCGTGTAGCGCATGGACGCCGGCGGGTCCCCGTCGACGGAGCCGAAGTTCCCGTGTGGATCGATGAGCGGGTGCCGGAGGGAGAATTCCTGCGCCATCCGGACCAACGCGTCGTAGATCGGAGCGTCGCCGTGGGGGTGGTACTTCTTCATCACCTCGCCGACCGCCGCGACGCTCTTGCGGTGCGGACGGTCGGGCCGCAGCCCCGACTCCAGCATCGACCACAGGATCCGCCGATGGACGGGCTTCAGGCCGTCGCGGGCCTCGGGCAGCGCCCGCCCCACGATGACAGACATCGCGTAGTCGAGGTACGACTTCTGGATCTCGTCTTCGAGCTGCACCGGCTCGACACGGCCGGCGAAGAGTCCCTCCTGGGCCATACGCCTCCTACACGTCCAGGTTCTGGACGTACCTCGCGTTGGTCTCGATGAACTCCTTGCGGGACGGGACGTCCTCGCCCATCAAGATCGTGAACAGTCGGTCGGCGGCCGTCGCGTCCTCGAGCGTCACCTGGAGCAGGGTGCGCCGCTCGGGGTCCATCGTCGTGTCCCAGAGCTGGTGGGCATCCATCTCGCCGAGGCCCTTGAACCGCTGCGGGTCGAGCTTCTTGCCGCCGTTGCCATCGGTCTCGCGGAACGTGTCCCACTCGCGCTCCGTGTAGAAGTACTGCTCCGCCTTGCCATTCTTCAGCAGGTACAGCGGCGGCTGCGCCAGGTACATGAAGCCGGCGTCGATCAGCTGCGGCATGTTGCGGAAAAAGAACGTGAGGAGGAGCGTGCGGATGTGCGCTCCGTCCACGTCGGCGTCGGCCATCAGCACGATCCGGTGGTACCGGGCCTTGTCGAGCTCGAACTCGTCGCCGATGCCGGTCCCGATCGCGGTGATCAGCGCTTGGATCTCCACGTTCTCGAGGATCTTGTGGAGCCTCGCCTTCTCGACGTTCAGGATCTTTCCCCGGATCGGCAGGATCGCCTGGGTCGCGGGGTCGCGCGCCTGCTTGGCGCTGCCACCGGCGGAGTCCCCCTCCACGATGTAGAGCTCGCACGAGGCCGGATCGCTCAGCTGGCAGTCGGCCAGCTTGCCGGGCAGCGACCCGCCTTCGAGGAACGACTTGCGGCGCGTGAGGTCGCGCGCCTGCTTGGCGGCCATCCTTGCCTTGGCCGCCGCCAGGGTCTTCTGGACGATCCGTCGCGCCTCCCCGGGATGTTCCTCGAGCCACTCGGCGAGCTGCGCGTTGACGGTCGTCTCCACGAACGAACGCATCGAGGCGTTTCCGAGCTTGGTCTTGGTCTGACCCTCGAACTGGGGGTCGCGGAGCTTGACCGACAGGATGGCGACCAAGCCCTCGCGTACATCCTCACCGATCAGGTTGTCCTCCTTCTCCTTAAGGAGGCCCTTGGAGCGCGCGTAGCGGTTCAGGACGTTGGTGAGCGACTTCTTCAGCCCTTCCTCGTGCATGCCGCCTTCGTGCGTATTGATCGTGTTGGCGAACGAGTACACTGACTCCGAATAGCCCGCCGTCCACTGCAGCGCGAGCTCGACCTCCGCGTCCTCGGCCCTGTCTCCGATCGCGACGACCCGAGTGATCGCATCCTTGCCGGTGGCGAGATGCTTCACGAAGTCGACGAGGCCGCCGTTGTACTTGAAGACGTCCTTGTGAAGCGGCTTCTCACGCTCATCGACCAGCTGGATCTCGAGGCCTGCATTCAGGAACGCCAGTTCGCGGAGTCGGTCCGTGAGCTCCGAGCGCTTGAACT
>JALZDC010000091.1 GCA_030862755.1 Actinomycetota bacterium | reverse complement strand
CGCGACGTGGACGAGCTCGAGGGATACCGACGCGGGGATCAATCGGGGGTCGCTGGGATCGCCGAAGTAGCCGGACAGAAGCGCGATCATCGGCCGGAAGCGCTTCCCGCCGGCGGCGAGCAAGTAGTTGGCGGTCTGGGATAGGAGCTCTGAGTTGGCCCCTTCCAGAGCCTTGCGGAGCGCCTCCTCCACCCGGTCGAGCCGCGTCCGGATCTCCGACTCCAGGGCGCCGTCGGGAGGTTCCAGGCCGGGGATCACCCTCCGGCTCACCGGGCCACCTCCATCCTCCTCACGATCGCCGAGGCCCTCACCATCGCAGCACCGAGGCCTTCTCGATGATGCCGACGATCACGCCCGGGAACACACCGAGCAGCAGCGTCGCGGCGGCCGGGACGACCAGAACGGCTCCCACACCCATCGAGGCGACCGCTCCGACCTGATCGACGATCGCGGTCGCCGGCTTCTCCTCGGGCTCCTGCATGTACATCAGCACGATCACGCGCAGGTAGAAGAAGGCCGCCGCGACGCTCAGGAGCACCCCTATGAGCGCCAGCAGCCAGTATCCCGCGCCGATCGCGGCCGAGAAGACGTTCACCTTGGCGATGAACCCGGCGGTGGGCGGGATCCCCGCGAGCGATAGAAGGAAGAGGGTCATCAGGGCCGCGGCCACCGGGTTGGTGCGCGCGAGCCCAGCGTAGTCGGAGATCCGAGTGCGTTCCTCTCCCCTTCCGGACACGAGCATCACGGTGCCGAAGGCGCCGAGGGTCATCGCCGCGTACGCCACCAGGTAGAAGACGGCGGAACGGATCCCGGAGGCGCCGGGGGCCGTGAGTCCCGTGAGGATGAAGCCGGCATGGGCGATGCTCGAGTACGCCAGCATGCGTTTCACGTTGCTCTGGGCGATCGCGAGGATGCTCCCGAGCACGATCGAGACCGCCGCGAGGGCCCACACCACCGGCGCCCAGTCCCACGCGAGCGCTTGGAACGCGACGTCGAGCACGCGGATCAGGGCGCCGAAGGCCGCGATCTTCGTCGCCGCCGACATGAAGGCGGTCACGGGCGTGGGCGCCCCCTGGTAGACGTCGGGCGTCCACATGTGGAACGGCGCGGCCGAGACCTTGAAACCGAACCCCACCGCGAGGAGCGCGAAGCCGAGGAAGGCCAACGCGTGCGCCCCGCCGCTTCCCGTGAGCGCGAGCGCCATCGCCGCGATCTTCGTCGTTCCGGTGGCGCCGTAGGCCATCGCCACGCCGTACAGGAAGAAGGCCGAGCTGAACGCGCCCAGCAAGAAGTACTTCATCGATGCCTCATTCGCCGCCCGGCGGCCCGTGAGACCGGTGAGTACGTAGAGGGAGAGCGAGAGGATCTCGAGCGCGAGGAACGTCACGATGAGATCAGCCGCCGCCACGATCAGCGTCATCCCAGACGTGGCGAACAGGAGCAGCGGAGCGAACTCCCCCTTGGGCTCGTCGCCTGATCGCGCGAAGTACTGGTGCCCGAGGATCAGGCCCAGCGCGGCGACGACGAGCAGGAGGAGCCGCGCGAGGACGGCGAAGCGGTCGGCCGCCACCGTGCCGCCCAGCACGGTCGCGGCCCCGCCCCAGCTCCACAGCCACAGGCTGGTCGCCCCGGCGAGGACCGTGCCGACGAGGCCGATCGAGAGGTGTACGAGTGGTTCCGAGCGTTTCGCGAAGGCCTCGTAGAGGAGGCCGACGATCGCGAAGCCCACGAGGAAGAGCTCGGGCAGGAGCGGTTCGAACGCGAGCTCGGGGGTGGGGAGCGCCGCCTGCCCGATCACGGCGCGGCCTCCCCGTCGAGCGGGGGGATCGCCATCGCCCGATCCGAGATCCCGACGTCAGGGCGGTGGGCGGGTGAGACCCGGGCCACCACCGCTTGTGTCGCAGGATCGATCCGATCCGTCAGCAGGCCGGGCACCACGCCGAACACCAGCAGCAGCGCGAGCACCGGCGCCAGGACCACGACCTCGCGGAGGCTCACGTCGGGCAGGAGCCGGTGCTCCTCGCGGACCGGGCCGAATGCCATCCGCTGGTAGGACCACAGGAGGTAGATCGCGGCGAGCACCACGGCGGTCGCGGCGAGCGCCCCGAACCAGCTGTTCACGGCGAACGTGCCGACGATCACGAGGAACTCACCGACGAATCCGCTCAGCCCCGGAAGGCCAGCGGAGGCGAACGCGGTGAACAGGAACGCCCCCATCAGCCAGGGCATCACCGACGCCAGCCCTCCCATACTGGCCAGGTCACGCGTGTGCGTCCGCTCGTAGACCATCCCCACCAGCAGGAACAGCGCGCCCGTCGCGAGTCCGTGGTTCACCATCTGCAGCACGCCCCCGGTGATCCCCTGCTGGGTGAACGTGAACACACCCAGCACGACGAAGCCGAGGTGCGAGACGGAGGAGTAGGCAACGAGCCGCTTGATATCGGTCTGGATCAACGCATTGACAGCCCCATAGACGATCCCGATCACGGCGACCACGCCGACGAACGTCGCGAAGTACTTCGACGCCTCCGGGAAGAACACGAGGTTGAACCGGATCAGCCCGTACGTCCCCACCTTGAGGAGCAGAGCGGCCAGCAGGACGGAGCCGGCCGTCGGCGCCTCCGTGTGCGCGTCCGGCAGCCAGGTGTGCAACGGCACCAACGGCACCTTCACTGCGAACGCCACGAAGAACGCGAGGAACAGCCATCGAGCCGTTGTCGCCGGCAGCCCGTCCGCTACGTCCAGCAGCGCGTCGTACCGGAAGCTCGTGGCGCCTCCCCTCGAATACAGGAACAGGATCGCGAGCAGCAGGAAGGCCGAACCCGCCATCGTGAAGAGGAAGAACTTGATCGCGGCGTAGACGCGGCGCCGGCCGCCCCAGCCGCCGATCAGCAGGTACATCGGGACCAGGAGCGCCTCGAAGAACAGGAAGAAGAGCAGGAGGTCGAGAGCGACGAACGTGCCGATCACGGCGGTCTCGAGGACCAGCATCGCCGCGAGGAAGCGGCGTACGTCCTTGGAGATGGGCCAGGAGGCAAGGATCGACACGGGGAACAGGAACGTGGTGAGCAGGACCATCCAGATGCTCAGGCCGTCCACACCCAGCGTGTAGGTGAGCCCGATCGAATCGACCCACCGCGCATGCTCCACCATCTGGAACGGCTCCTGTGCGCTCGTATCGAAACGTCCGAGGAGGACCAGGGACACGATGAAGGTCGCGACGGAGGCGCCGAGCGCCACCCACCGAGCCGCCTCGTCCTTCAGACCGCGGCCGCCGGCGAGCACCATCACCGCGCCCAGGAGCGGCAGGAACGTCGTGAGGGTAAGGAGCTTGTTCACAGCCGCGTTCCCAGCCATACGAGGACACCGACGGCGCCAAGGAACAGCCCG
>JALZDC010000083.1 GCA_030862755.1 Actinomycetota bacterium | reverse complement strand
GGGTCGTGGCCAGCGCGCCGCGGCGGCGCGGGATCCAGCACGGAGCCCCCGCCCACGGTCTCCTGCCGGCCGGAATCGCGAAGGACGAAGCGGTCGAAGACGTCCAGCACCAGCGGACGAGTCGTCGTGACCCGAACGAACGTTTCCTCACCGGGTTCGAGTCGGGCGCCGCTGAAGATCCGGAGACGGGCGTCTGCCTCCGCCGCGCCCGCGTAGATCTTGAACGCGCCGCGTCCGGTGATCGGGTGAGGAAGTCCGCGGACCGGGCGCAGCACGCCTTCGAAGACGGTGGTCGGCCTCCACGCCCCCCGCGCGCCCACCACGTCTCCCCGCGACATGTCTTCCCTCCCTGTGCCCACGAGGTTCGCGGCGACACGCGTCACCGCGCAGGCGCGATCCTCGCTCCGTTTGTGGGTCTCGAGCGAGCGGATGCGGGCCGTCCTCCCGTGCGGGTAGAGTTCGACCTCGTCTCCGACGGAGAGGCACTCGCCGCCGAGCGTGCCCGTGGTGATCGTGCCGGCTCCGGGGATCGTGAACACGCGGTCGACGAACAATCTGGCCCGCGTCACGCCAGGGGTTGGAGCGCTCGCCAACAACTCGTCGAGTGCCGCCCGGAGATCGTCGAGGCCCTCGCCCGTCGTCGCGGAGGCCCGGACGACGCGCGCATCCGCCAGGACCGTGCCGTCGATCCGATCCCGGATATCCTCCTCCACCAGATCGAGGGTGTCCCCGTCGACGAGATCACGTTTCGTCAGCGCCACGACCCCGCCGGCCGCACCGAGTACGTCCAGGATCGCCAGATGCTCCTCGGACTGCTGACGCCAGCCCTCGTTAGCGGCAACCACGAACAGGACCAGTCGGACGGGTCCGACCCCGGCGAGCATGTTGGCGATGAACCGTTCGTGCCCCGGCACGTCGACGAACCCGACCTCGCGTCCTGAAGGAAGCTCGCACCAGGCATAGCCGAGGTCGATCGTGAGTCCACGTCGCTTCTCCTCCTCCCATCGGTCGGGGTCCATCCCGGTGAGCCGGAGGATCAACGACGACTTGCCGTGGTCGACGTGGCCGGCCGTGGCCACGACGCGGAGCTCCGTCATCTACGCGTCTGGATCGGGGTCGACGTCGAGCGTCCCGGGGCCGCCCGGGGACCCGTCGCGATCGTCGCCGTGGAGGTCGTGACCGTGCTCTTCGTCGCCTTCGAGCGCGTAGTGCACGGCCCGAGCGAGGTGCGGGACCTGCTCGTCGGTCACGGTCCGGCAATCCAGCAGGATGAACCGATCCTCCATCCGTGAGAATGCGGCCGGCGTACCGGTCCGCATGCGCGCGGCGAAGGCGGGCGCGTCCGGGACCTGGATCCGAACACCCCACGATGGCAGGCTCGTCCCCGGCATCGAACCTCCACCGACCGTCGACTCGCATCGCACGACTCGGGCTCCCTCGAGCTCTCCGCCGATCGTCTCGGACAGGACCTGGGCTCGGCTCCGGACCGTGTCCGGGGTGTCGCGGAGCATGCGGAACACGGGGATCTCCGCTTCCCGGCCGGTGGCGACGATCGCGAGCACCTGTTCGAGCGCCGCCATCTGGATCCTGCCGATGCGGACCGCGCGAGCGATCGGATGCCGCCGTAGCCGCTCCAGGAGGTCCGCTCGTCCGACGATGAGGCCCGCTTGTGGTCCGCCGAGCAGCTTGTCGGCGGAGAAGGCGACCAGATCCGCGCCCTGGCTCAACGCATCCGAGACACTCGGCTCGTCGCCGGGGTGGCCGTGGCCATGATGCAACAAGCCGGATCCGACATCGAACAGGAATGGGACCCCGTGCTTGCGGGCGAGGGTCGCGAGTTCGGCCGGCGACGGAGCCGCCGTGAACCCGATCACCCGGTAGTTCGAGGGATGGACCTTGAGGATCAAGCCGGTCTTGTCGCCGACCGCGGCCCGGTAGTCGGTGATCTTCGTTCGGTTCGTGGTCCCGACCTCGGCGAGCCGCGCTCCCGACGCCGCGAGGATGTCGGGGATCCGGAACTCGCCACCGATCTCGATCAGTTCCCCTCGAGAGACGACGACCTGCTTCCCTTTGGCCAGGGCGGCCATCGCCAGCAGCAGCGCTGCGGCGCAGTTGTTGACCACCATCGCCCCTTCCGCTCCCGTGAGCGCCGTGAGCAGGATCTCGGCGTGGCGACCCCGCTTGCCGCGGCGGCCGGTCCCACGGTCGACCTCGATGTCGGTATAGGAAC
>JALZDC010000034.1 GCA_030862755.1 Actinomycetota bacterium | reverse complement strand
GACCAGGACTACTCCACGATCCTCGCACGGATCATCGGCGCCGATCGAGCGACGAACGACCGGCTTCATCCTCGCTGACCTGACCCTGAATTCCGCAGGGTTGGGTCCCGATCGTGTCGGGTCCTTCTCGCGTGCCAACGGTAGGATGCGGCCGACCGAGCGGCGATCGACAACGGCGAAGGGACCGAAGGCGATGAACCGGAGCAGCGGCTTCCAAGACGTCGAGAAGGTCCGAGCGGAGATCGCGAACGTCAACTGGTACCACCAGATCGATCTCGGGGACGGGATCATCACCCCCGGGGTGGACGACAGCCCAAGCCGGATGGCCCCGCTGGAGCTACCTCGGGACCTCTCGGGCAAGAGCGTGCTGGACATCGGGGCGTGGGACGGGTTCTTCTCGTTCGAGGCCGAAAGACGGGGCGCCAGCAGGGTCCTCGCCACGGACTCTTACTGCTGGAGCGGCGAGGGCTGGGGCACGAAGGAGGGCTTCCTCACGGCGAGCCGGATCCTGGGGTCTCGGGCCGACGACCTGGAGATCGACGTGATGGACCTCTCTCCCGACAGGATCGGAACGTTCGATATCGTCCTTTTCGTCGGCGTGCTGTACCACATGCGACATCCGCTGCTCGCGCTCGAGCGCGTCGCCAGTGTGACGGGCGATCAGCTGATCTTCGACTCACACACGGCGATGGTCGAGGAGCGCGATCCCGTGATGCTCTTCTACCCGGGAACCGAGCTCAACAACGATCCGACCAACTGGTGGGGACCCAATCCCCCGGCCGTGGAGGCGATGCTACGCGACGTTGGCTTCAGGCAGACCGAGCGAAAGCATCCGGAGCTGATCAAGGACGGTCGTCTGATCATCCACGCTTGGAAGTAGTGGCCCACCCGGACCGACTGAGCGAGCACCGACCGGTGTTATCCTCGCTCCCCGATCCAGCAGGGCCACGGTCCCATCGTCTAGAGGCCTAGGACATCACCCTCTCAAGGTGAAGACACGGGTTCAAATCCCGTTGGGACTACCAGCCAGGTGTTCAACCTTTCCGCAGGCCTTACCGGCTCCTGAGCGAGGTTCCTAGCGCTGTGGGCGGCGGATCCGTGTCCTCAAGATGTCGCGCAGGCTGACGATCCCGATGAGGGTCTGACCTTCGACGACCGGCAGGTGCCTGAAACCATGGCTCATCATGATCTCGGTGGCCTCGCCCGCATCCATCTCGGCGTCCGCGGTCACGGGGTCGTTGGTCATCCAGTCCGAGACCGGCGAGGAGGTCAGGTCGGCTCCCGACGCCGCTGCGCGGAGAACGTCGCGTTCGGTGAAGATGCCGCTCAACCACTTCCCCTCCATCACGACGGCGGATCCGAACTGGCCTTTCAGCATGCTGCCCGCCACCTCTGCGACCGGCGCCTCACGCATCGTCGTGAACACCTCGCCGGTCATGATCTCCTTCAACGTGGCCATGCCACTCCCCGCTTCCTTCAACCGCCTTCACCGCCGACCTCGTGGAACTCGGATTCATCTTCCGGCTTCGCCGCATCGGCGAGGTTCTCGTTGAGCCGCCGCCAGAGAGCTCCCGCCCATGAGCTGATATGCGGCCAGCTCTGCCAGAAGACCTGCAGCGTGGCCTCGTCGAAGGAACCTGCCGCCTCATCAGGGGTCGCTGCCTCGGCAGCGCGCTCGTACTCCTCGATGGCCCTCAACAAATGGTCGGAGGCATCATCCACGGCAACCCCTCTCTTCGCCGCCCGAGTCTAGCCTCTGCCGCAAGGGTGCTCACCGGGACGTCACCACTCCGAGCGTTCAGTGAGTGCGAGCTGGGGGGTCACTCCTCGATGGTGACCACGAGGGTCCGGAGCGCCATCCGGGATCAGGCTCTAGGGGGTCTCACCACTCGTCGTGCCGCCTTCCGACGCGCGCGCGGGTGTGGCACTCGCATTCGTCGTCGGAGCAGAGCCGGTCGTGATGACGACCCGGCTCCCAGACGAGGTCGTGGTCGTCCTCGGCGACTAGGTACCCGCAGCCGCACCAAGCGCAGACATCCTTCAGAACCATGTGCCAGGTACCCTCGGCGTCCTGGCGCTCGGGCAGGTTCAGGACCTTCGACACCACGCCTCCTTGCGCCCAATCCTAGACCGGGGACCCGGCCGAGGGAAGTCACGGATTCAGCAGCCGATATCGACCCACGCCGGCGCCGGGCCGACGGGAACCCCTTCCGCACGGGCGCGATCCCGCAGTCGCCCTCGGTAGGTCTGCATCGCCGGGCGCGACATGTCGGTGTGGGTCCTGCACTTCCACGCCGCGTAGCGCTCGTACCGGAGAGGGCTGTGGAGGCTCTCGCCGTGCCCGATCACGTTTCGGGTCTGGATGCCGAACTTCGCCACGAGCCAGAGCGTGAGCTTCAGGGACGCGTTCATCTGCCGCGCGTTGCGGAGCACCTCGGCATCGGAGCGCCCGACGTGCTCGATCCCGAAGGAGAGTTGGTTCATCCCGATCGTATGGCGACATCGGATCCAGAGCGGCACGAGCTGGTAGATCGTGCCGTTCGTGTGCACGATGAAGTGCGTGCACGTGCCCGGGTACTCCCCGAGGTGAGCCGAGTTCGCGGCGAACGTGTTCCAGGCGCCTTGCCACGTCGTGCCCGTCGTGTAGTGCTCGACGACCGCCGCGGGCCTCGTCAGCCGCCACGTCCACACGCCATAGTGACGTTTGGAGTAGGAACCCATCTGACGGCGGCGGCGGTCGCCGTACGGGATCGGCTTCCACACGATCTTAGGCCGAAGGGACCCGACGTTCGGAGCGCGTGGTGTGGTGGCGGCGACCGCCGCCGCACCGCGAACAGGGGATGCCTCGGCCGAAGGCATCGGCATGAGGGCGGATAAGAGGAGAAGGGCCGCGGCGGTCACGCGGCGACCTCGCGGATGCGGGCCACGGTGCGGTCCTTGCCCAGCAACGCCAGGGACTCCGGCAGCGGCGGCGACACGTTCGACCCCGTGACGGCGGCGCGGACCGGCTGCCAGCCCTTCGTCCGGCTCAGGCCTGACTCCGTCGCCAGCTGGTCCAACACTGCCTGGATGTCTTCGGTGTTCCATCTCTGCAAGGCATCGAGCGCCGCGGCCGTTCCCTTGAGGTATCCCTCCGGTGCCTTCGCGATCAGATCCGCGGCCTTCTCGTTCGGCGTCACATCGTCGGTGAACAGGAACCTGAGCAGCGCCGGCGCCTCGGTGAGCGTCTTCATCCGCTCGCGGACGATCGGAACCGCTCGGCGGAGCAGCTCCGGGTCCACGGACAGACCATCCGCGGTGAGGAACGGCACGCACCGGGCCGCGAGGTCGTCCTCGTCGAGCGATCGGATGTAATGGTTGTTCATCCAGTCCAGCTTCTGCGAGTCGAAGACCGCCGGGTTGTGGGAGACGTGCGCCAGGTCGAAGGCAGCGACCAGCTCTTCGCGAGACAGGAACGTCGTGTGGTCGTCCTTCGCCCATCCGAGGAGCGCGAGGTAGTTCACCATCGCCTCGGGAAGTAACCCCTGCTCCCGGAAGGCGGCGACGCTCGTGGCGCCGTGGCGCTTCGAAAGGGGCTTCGAATCATGGCCCAGCACGAGCGGCAGGTGAGCGTACGAAGGCGGGCTCCCTCCGAGCGACTCGATCACCGCGGCGTTGCGAGGGGCGCTCGCCAGGAGGTCTTCGCCACGGACCACGTGGGTGACCTCCATCAGCATGTCGTCGACCGAGACAGCCAACAGGAACACCGGGGATCCGTCGGAGCGTACGATGACGAAGTCCCTGAGGTCCCCGGCGGCCCATCGCACTTCGCCCTTCACGAGATCGTCGATCATCCATTCCCGCTCGGGCATGTGGAAGCGGATCGCGAAGGGTCGACCTTCCTGCTGGAACGCGGCGATCTCCTCGTCCGGGCGCGTGCGGCACCTGCCGTCGTAGCCGGGCGGCTCGCCCCGGGCGAGCGCCGCCTTCCGCCGCTCCTCCAGCTCCTCCGGCGTGCAGAAGCACCGGTAGGCTTGGCCCCCGTCGAGCAGCCGTTGGGTCATCTCGCGATAGATGTCCAGCCGCTCCGACTGCCGGTACGGCCCGTGGGGACCGCCGACGTCCGGACCCTCGTCCCAGTCCAGGCCCAGCCAGCGGAGATCCTCGACGACGCCCCGGTACGCCTCTTCGGTGACGCGGGTCACGTCCGTGTCCTCGACCCGGAGGATGAAGACCCCCTCGTGACGGCGAGCGTAGAGCCACGAGAACAGCGCGCTCCTCGCGTTCCCCACGTGGATCGACCCCGAGGGGGCAGGTGCGAACCGGCATCGGATCGTCATCCGCGCACCTCGTTGCGAAGCACGCCCACGCCCTCGACTTCGACCTCGACGACATCACCGTCCGCGAGCCTGCCCACGCCCTCCGGCGTGCCCGTCAGCAGCGCGTCGCCGGGGAGCAGCGTCATGAAGGCCGTGATGTATTCGATCAACGTCCCGACACCGAAGACCATCTCGGAGGTGGACGCTTGCTGCCGGATCTCGCCGTTCAGGCGCGTGCGGACGATCGCGTCGTTCGGGTCGAGGTCGGTCTCGATCCACGGGCCGAGAGGCGCCGAGCCATCGAAGCCTTTCGCCCGCGCCCATTGATCGTCCGTCTTCTGCAGGTCCCGGAGGGTGACGTCGTTGGCGCACGTGTAGCCCAGGATGAACGTGAATGCGTCCTCAGCGCGAACGCCTCGAGCCAGCCGGCCGATCACGACCGCCAGCTCGCCTTCGTAGTCGATCCGTCGGCTGATGGGGAGCAGCCGGATGGGGTCGTCGGGGCCGATCACCGCCGTCGATGGCTTGAAGAACAGCAGCGGTTCCTCGGGCACGTCGAGACCCCATTCCTCGGCGTGCGCTACGTAGTTCCTCCCCACGCAGACGAGCTTCGAGGGCAGGATCGGCGCCAGGAGCAAGACGTCGCCGAGCGGGACCGTCTCCCCCGTCGGCAAGGGATCCTCGAAGAAGGTGCCACGCAGGATCCGGATCTCGTCGGATCCCGCTTCGATGGCGCCGGTCGCGATGCGGTCGCCGTGCCGGAATCGGACGAGACGCATCTAGCCGAGCCTGGCGCCGCCGTCGAACGTTGCCCCAACGTGGCGCCAATAGCCGGCGATCATCTCGCGGGGCTCCAGGTCGGCGAGCTCCTCCCCGGGCGACCGGAAGAGTCGGACCTCGGCGACGCCGGTGTACGCGGGGCCGAGGTCCACGTCGCGGGAGCGCATCGTGACGAGCTCCGCCAGCGAGTCCCCGCCGTCCTTCTCGATCGAGGGCATCCAGCGGGAGTGCAGCATCGGCAGCGCGTTCACGAAGCCCGCGGTCTCGGATCCACCGGTGAGCGTGAGGCGGGCCTCGGCGAGGCGCCGATCGTTCGCCTGGAGCGTCGCACCGAAGAGGCCGCCGGCGCCGAGGCGAGGCCCGGCACGCCCGACGGCGACTGGACGGGTCATCCAGATCGATCCGATCTTCTTCGGATAGCCCTGGTACCAACCGCGCGCCAGCGCGAAGTCCTTGTCGACCCAGATGAAGACGCACCGTGAATAGGTCTCACCCTCGTACCGGCATCGAACGACGACGAAGCACTCCTTGTACTGGGAGCGGACCGGGTCGAGCAGCTCCTCGCCGGAGTCGCTGCAGGACTGCCAGTCGGCCCAAACGATCGCGACGGCCCCGGGGTCCTCGCCCGCGGGCTCGACGCCGTCCGGGAGCAGCGCCGCGACCCGATCGGGGTCCGTGCGGTACTCGATCGTCATGACGTCGCCCGAGTAGTGCCACGGCGGCGCCGGCACCAGCGACGCCTTGCCTTCGGGAGATCGCGGCGGGAAGAACCCCTTCAGCTCGGCCACGGAAGCGGAGTCTACGTGCCACGTCCTTCCGAGGCGGCCACGCCGACACATGTCACGTTCGCGCTCTCGCCGAGGACCTCTCGCCAGGAGCCGCCAGCGTCATCGGAGACGAATCCTCGGCCATCCTCCGTCGCGAACACCACCGTGCCTCCGCCGGCGGCGAGGCAGTGACTGTCTACGTTCCCGGGGAACCACTCGGGAAGGGCGTCCGCGCACCGGTCGAAGGTCTCCACGCCGGGCTGCCGCCGGTAGACCGCCGCGCTCCCACCCCGCGGACCCGTGGAAGCGCTCAGGAACAGCCGGTCGCCGTCCAGAGCCACGGCGCGCGCGTACGGAGCATGCAGTCCCTCGTCGGTGAAATCCCACGAGTCCCCGGCGTCGTGGGTCTCGGCGAGCCCCCGCGCGGTCGCGGCGACCACGTGCGAAGCGTCGGCAGGATCCGCGAGGACCTGATGGACGTCGGCGTCGATATCGATCGTCGGCGACCAGACGCCCTCGGGTGCGGCAGCCCGCAGGATCCCGCCCACGTGCACGTTCGCGAACAGGACGCCGTCGGCTCCGACGGAGAGCGACCTCGTGTCCGGAGGCCCGCCCCAGGGCGTGTACCACTCCTCACGGCCCTCGGCCTCGTCGAAGGGGCGGAGGATCGTGACGGCTCCGTCACGGAGGAACGCGAGCCGCGCATGCGCCGTGCCGACCAGGACCCCGTCGGCGACCGGCACGAGACAGCGCCCGGCCTCATCGTCGATCGCGCCGAGCCCGTCGACCTCGTCTCCGTGGACCCGCATCACCTCGTGGCCGTCCACGAGCACGAGCCACCCGTTGCCGTCCCACGCCAGCGCCGTGATCTCATGCCCCGCGAGCCAGAGCTCGCCTTCGCTTCGGACGAGGCCCTCCGCGGTTCCGACGACCCAGCGCACGACCTCTAGGCTATCGGCAGATGGAGACTAGGCGGATCCTCCTGGACGGCGTGGCCACTACCGTCACCCGCGAGAGCGAGGAGCTGGTCGCCCCCGACGGTCGGCGGATCCCGATGGACGAGCCCGCACACCTCCCCCCGGTGCAGCCGTCGAAGATCATCTGCGTCCACTTGAACTACGAGAGTCGCC
>JALZDC010000023.1 GCA_030862755.1 Actinomycetota bacterium | reverse complement strand
GCACACGGGCGGTCGGTAACGGCCTCGTCGAGCGAGGGTAGGAGGCGTGTGTGTCTGAGTCCGTTGACTATGTAGTGGTCGGAGCCGGTACCGCCGGCTGCGTCTTGGCCACCCGCTTGAGCGTAGACCCGCACGTCCGCGTCGCGCTGCTGGAGCTGGGTGGCATGGACTCAAATCCGGCCATCTACGACAAGAGCATCGATGCCATGTACACCCTGTGGGACCCCCACGGAGCAGAGAACTGGGGCTACACGACCGTGCCGCAGCCAGGGCTCAACGGCCGTGCCATCGACGTTGCCCGCGGGAAAGTCCTCGGAGGCTGTAGCGCGATCAACGCGATGATGCACGTTCGTGGGAACCGCCGCGATTTCGACGGCTGGGCCCAGCTCGGCAACCAGGGGTGGAGCTATGAAGAGGTGCTCCCCTACTTTAAGAAATCGGAGACTTATCACGGACCCATGTCGCCGTACCACGGGGACAACGGGCCGATCTCGGTCATCGACTGCCGGAAGCCCTCGCCGGTGTTGCACGCATTTGTGGACGCGGCCGCAGCATTGGGCCTCACGGAGAAGTACAACGACTTCAACGGCGCCACGCAGGAAGCGGGCGCGGGCTTCTATCAGTCCACCCGGACTCCCGATGGCGTCCGCGTTACCGCGGCGTCCGCCTTCGTCAAGCCGGTCTTGGGACGCGAGAATTTGCAGTTGCTGTCGCAGGTGCGGGCAACGCGGCTGCTTATCGAGAACGGGCGCGTCGTAGGGGTCGAGTATACCGGCCCTGACGGCCTGCAAACGATTCGGGCGGAGCGCGAGGTGGCCGTGTGCTGCGGCGCGTTCGAGACGCCGAAGCTGCTGATGCTGTCGGGCCTTGGACCGGCCGAACAGCTGACCGCGCATGACATTCCTGTGGTTCAAGATCTGCCGGGTGTGGGCGGTAACTTGCATGATCACCTGCTCCTCGGCATCGGGTTCCAGAGTCTGGTTGATCTACCGGCCCCCGAGTTGGCGGCCGAAGCCGGGCTTTTCACGTGGACCGGGACCAGGCCCGATCAGAAATCGCCAGACCTGCAGTACTTCTTCGGGCCCGTCCTCCAGCCCGTCCTCCGAGCGTTCGCACCGGACCTCATGACCAGCAACCGGGCCTTCACTTTTACGCCGATTCTCAACCAGCCGGTAAGCCGGGGGACGGTGACACTGGCATCCGGCGATCCAACAGCCCTCGCTCGCGTCGACCCGCAGTACCTGACCCGTGACGAGGATCTCGCGGTGATGGAGTTTGGGATTCGCTACGCGCGAGAGCTCGTCCACACCAGCGCATTCGACGAGCTGCGGGGACAGGAGATCGCTCCCGGAGAAGCGGTCACCAGCAGCAGCGAGCTCCGCGACTACATTCGGGGGTACGCGGGAACCGTGTGGCACCCAGTGGGCACCTGCAGAATGGGAAGGGACCCGGAGGCCGTGGTCGATGACCAGCTCAGGGTTCACGGCGTGGAAGGCCTTCGCATCGTCGATGCGTCGGTCATGCCCGAAGTGGTCAACAGCAATCCGAACGCTGCCGTGATGATGATCGCCGAAAAGGCCGCGGAGCTGATCCGCGGCGACCAGGTGCCGACCGCGATTCCAAGGTCAGATGAGTGACCCCCGTTCGGGTGTCGGGGTGCGCCCGGCCAACCTCGAGAGGCGGCCAGTCTCCGCTTCATAGACAAAAGCGACGGTCGGCCGCGTGCCCATCCTGGTTATACTCGTACGTCGTTGACTGGATGACGCTGGACGTTCTCTCGAACGTCGGGCCAGCGAACTCGGACGACTCGGCGACCTGAAGGGTGGCGAACGTGCCGACACACACAGCCAATCGTCCTGACAGCCCGGGCGTTCCGTCGCAGGACTCCGTGCTCCCCGCCGGCCACGCCCAACCCCTGGGTGCCACGGTCTTCGACGGCGGCGTCAACTTCTCCGTCTATTCGGAGCACGCCACCATGGTGCAGCTCCTGCTGTTCCCGGACGAGAACGCCACCGCGCCGGACCGGGCCTTCGCCCTCGATCCCGAGGTCAACCACAGCTTCCACTTCTGGCACTGCTTCGTCCCCGGGATCGGTCCCGGCCAGCTCTACGCCTATCGGATGGACGGGCCCACGGACACGAGCCGGAGCGGCTGCCGCTTCAACCCCAACAAGGTACTGATCGACCCCTACGCCCTGGGCAACGTGACCCAACTCTGGAACCGAGGCAAGGCGGTCGGGCCTGAGGACAATGTGGCCACGTCGATGCGCAGCATCGTCCTCGACCCCGACGACTACGACTGGGAGGACGACGAGTTCCCCGGCACGCCCTTGGCGGACACGGTCATCTACGAGATGCACGTGCGGGGCTTCACCCGCTCTCCCTCCTCCGGCGTGGCCCATCCCGGCACCTTCCGGGGCGTCGTCGAGAAGATCCCGTACCTCGAGAGCCTGGGCGTTACGGCCGTCGAGCTGCTGCCGATCTTCGACTTCGACGAGACCCAGGTCCTCCGGAAGGCTCCCGACGACGCGCCCCTGCACAACTATTGGGGCTACGACCCCTACGGGCACTTCGCGCCTCAGTCGTCCTACTGCGTCGAGCCGGAGGAGGGCGCCCACCTGCGGGAGTTCCGCGACATGGTGAAGGCGCTGCACAAGGCGGGCATCGAGGTCATCCTCGACGTGGTCTACAACCACACCAGCGAGGGCAACGAGAACGGCCCCACCATCAGCTTCCGGGGCATGGCCAACGAGGCCTACTACCACCTCGTCCCTCACGACATGCAGTACTACATGGACTACTCGGGCTGCGGGAACACGTTCAACGCCAACCACCCTGTGGTCACCAAGTACATCATCGAGTCGCTCGAGTACTGGGTGACCGAGTGCCACGTCGACGGCTTCCGGTTCGACCTCGGATCGGTCCTGTCCCGCGGGCCTGGCGGGGCACCCATGGAGGTGCCGCCCGTGCTCTGGAACATCGAGCTTTCCCGCATCCTCTCCGAGACCAGGGTGATCGCCGAGGCGTGGGACGCCGGAGGCCTGTACCAGGTCGGCAACTTCCCGGGCCAGCGCTGGTGCGAGTGGAATGGCCGCTACCGCGACGACATCCGCCGGTTCCTGCGAGGCGAGCCCGGGATCATCGGCGACGTGGCCACCCGCATCGCCGGGAGCGAGGACCTCTTCGGTCCCCAGGATGAACTGCCCACGAACAGCATCAACTTCGTCACCTGCCACGACGGGTTCACCCTCAACGACCTCTTCAGCTACAACGCCAAGCACAACGAGGCCAACGGCGAGCAGAACCGCGACGGCTCCGACGACAACCGCAGCTGGAACTGCGGCATCGAGGGTCCCTCCGACGATCCCGACATCGAGGCCCTCCGCGAGCGGCAGATGAAAAACGCCTTCGCCATCCTGCTCCTGAGCCGGGGCACGCCCATGCTCCTCGGGGGCGACGAGTTCCGCCGCAGCCAGTTCGGCAACAACAACGCCTACTGCCAGGACACCGAGATCAGCTGGTTCGACTGGTCACTGGCCGACAAGAACGCCGACATTGTGCGCTTCGTCAGCTCCATGATCGCCTTCCGGAAGCGGTTCTCGACGCTCCGGAAGGGCGCGTTCTACACGAGCGACGAGATCGCCTGGCACGGCTGCCGGCTCGGTAAGCCCGGATGGGACGACCCGCTCTGCCGGGTGCTGGCGTTCACCCTGGCCGGTCTGCACGACGAGCCCGACCTCCACGTCATGCTCAACATGTACGACTTGGGGCTCGACTTCGAGCTCCCGGAGCTGGCCGGCCGCCGCTGGGCGCTGGCCATCGACACGGCCAAGCCATCCCCCACCGACATCCTGGACCCCGGCTCGGAGCTCCCGGTGGACGGCACCACTCACCACGTCTTCGGCCGCAGCGCGGTCGTCCTGGTCTCTGAAGCAGGAGGAACCGTCGGCTCATGAGCACCACCAACATCGACTTCACGTTCTCGGACACCATCGCCGGCTACGTCACCGACTTCGACGAAGACACCGACTCCTTCGGCCTCCGCACGAGCGACGGGCGCCAGTTCCGCGCCCACATGACGAAGAACACGTTCTCGCAAGCCATGCGGAACTTCGGGGAGGCATACCTCGACACCACCGCCCAGATGCGGGAGATGCTGGTCCCCGAACGTCATCTCTTCGCCTACGGCATCTTCTATCCCGGCGAGGGCGAGGGCCTGCGCTTCGAGGTGAAGTCGATCATCTTCCCCGCCATCAGGGGGAAGGAGTACATCTTCGAACAGCCCCGCTGGTGGGTGAACCAGGCCCGCTTCATCGG
>JALZDC010000392.1 GCA_030862755.1 Actinomycetota bacterium | reverse complement strand
AGGAGAAGGACAGGATCAGCCATCGGGGACGGGCCTTGCGCTCGCTGCGGGAGGCAGTGGCCGCCGGGTGACCGCCCGCGGGGCCAGCGAGCCCACGTCGGATACCTGACTCAAGGTAGCGGGGCAGGCCGCCGAAGCTTCTCACGTGGCGGACAACCATATGGCAGAGCGCCGTGTTTTGAGGCAGACCGAGGGCTTCTTCGACGGCAAGTCCCCCGGGCTCACGCTCCTGCTCGGCGCCGCCTTCCTCGCCGTCGTGGCCGTGATGGACTATCTCCTCGGGCCGCGGCTGTCGGTTGCGCTCTTCTATCTGATGCCTATCGGCCTGGTGACGTGGAACCTCGGCCTCCGGTGGGGAGCGACCACCGTCGCCGTGTCCACGGTCGCGGCCCTCTGGAGCGATCTCCTCTATCCGCAGTTCGACCTGCTCCCCTGGTGGAACGCGATCTTCCGCTTCGCCGCGTTCCTCTCGGTCGCCGTCCTTCTCGGAACACTCCGCCGCATCATCGCCGCGCAGTGGACCCATCTCGAGCGTGAGGCGGCCGTCACGTCGGGGCTCCGTGAGCTGAACGAGGTCAAGGACACGCTCCTGCACGCCGTCTCCCACGACTTGAAGGGCCCACTCGCGGGGATCCTGGGCTCGGTGCAGACGTTGCACAGAGCCGAGCAGATCGGGCTGACGGACGAAGAGCGCTCGACGATGCTCGACATGATCGAGCAGGGCGGGAAGAAGATGAACCGTCTGGTCGACGACCTGCTGGACCTCGATCGCCTCGACCGCGGACACATCCAGCCTGAGCGGGCTCCGACCGACGTGAGCCAGCTCGCGCGCCGGGTCGCCCGCGAGCTCCCGGGCATGGAATCGCACCCGGTCCGGGTCGAGGCCTCCCAGGTCCTCGTCGACGTCGACGCGGCCAAGGTCGAGCGCGTGATCGAGAACCTCCTCGTGAACGCCCGACGGCACACACCCGCGGGCACCCCGGTGCACATCCGCGTGCAGGGGCGATCCAACGGCGTGGTCCTCGTGATCGAAGACGAGGGTCCAGGGATCCCGGACGAGCTCAAGGAAGTGCTCTTCGAGCCCTTCCATCAGGGCGCCGGCGCCGGCGGCCGGGGGGTCGGCATCGGGCTCTCGCTGGTCAAGAAGTTCGCCGAGCTGCACGGGGGCACCGCTGTCGTGGAGGACGGCGAGCGCGGCGGCGCCCGTTTCGTGATCACGCTCCCCGGCGATGTCACGGAGTTGCCGGCCGACGGCCGGCGTCTCCAGGCCGTCTAGTCGATCGTCGGCGCCTCGGCCATCTCACCAGGACGTCGTCGCGAGGCGGATCGGGACGGCTGCCAGGACGGGCAAGGGCACTCGACGAGGAGCGCGTGCCCTCGCGGGACTATCGCGACGCGATCACCCTCGCGATGTTGCCGTCGAAGATCGGAAGGTCGATCCACGGGAAGTCCTGACGGAAGCCGGTGCACCAGATGACGTTCTCGACCTCGAGGATGCGCCCTCCTCAAGAGCGGGAGCCGCTCCTTCACGCCGGCCTGCTACCCGAGCGGTGCGAGCAACTTCTTCTTCCCCTCGAAGGCGAACAGCAGCAGGTCGACCATGCGGAACGTGTTGCTGTCGGGGCCGAGCGTCGGTCGCCACGCGGGAGCGCGGACGATCGACGTTTGGCTCCCTTCCATGGCGCGATGGAAGGTCTCCGCCACGATGCGGGCACCCACGCCCTTCAGCTTGCCCTGGTTGAGCTCGGCCTCGCGGAGGATGTAGAACCAGAGCGGTGTGTCCTTGAGGAAGGCGGCTCGCTGCGTCTGCGTGAGCCCCTCGAGCGTGGCCCCGTTCTTCCCGTCACGGATCTGCGCGTGGGTCAGCTTGGTCAGCGTCACGCCCTTGCCTTTCAGGAACGTGGCCATCTGCTGTCCGGTTGCCAGCCTCACCATGGCCGCCCTCATGAGATTGCGGAACGCGAGGTTGGCCTGAGAGACTGGGAAGCCGGGTAGGGTCGCCAATGGATTTGCGATCGTCGTGTCGATGGCCCTGGCGCGGTTGAACTTGGGCCTCGGCACGGCGAGGTCGGCTCGACCGGCCTCCGTGAAGTCGTAGAGGCGGCGGAAATCCGCGATCCAGCTGCTCGGCAGGCGGGTCCCGCCGCCGAGGTCGCCGCTGCCCGCCGAGAACGTGAACAGGAAGAAGAGGGTGCCGAGGCCGTTGTCGAAGATCTTGTTCCAGTCGTACGCCCCGCGGATCATGGAGTGCCCGAGCCGGAACGCCGCAACGGAGAACTCGATCGGCATGGTCGGGACATCGGTCGCGGGGACGCCCACCTCGAACGCCTTCCTGCCGCTGTTGAAGACGTTGTTCACCACACCCGGTGCGCAGACGCGGGGCAGGTAATCGGTCCGAAGCATCCATTGGTAGTGCCTGATGACCTTGCTCCGGGCCTTCGCCAAGCGCTGGCTGTCGGGTACCGACGCGGGGAGGGTGTCCACGACGCGATTGTGGAAGCGGATGAAGGCGAGGTGGGTTTGGGCGACCGCGAGGTTCTCGTCGTTCCTCGGATCGGGGATGATCGCCTTGCGCCTCGCCGCTGCCGTGTTCCCGGCACCACGTGGGAGATCGAATCCCGCCATCGCCGCGATCCCTTCGGCCGCGACCGTCTTCCCAACCCTCAGGTGGACGCCGTCCGCCGCGTAGAACTTCGCCGAAGCGGGATCCGTGGGCCCGGCACCGTAGAGGGAATCGAGGTCGAGGCTGGGTGAGCGCGCCTGGAGGAGCTCGGTCGGTGACACGTTCTCTCCGAGCATGACCTTGGTTCTGTCGAACGTGAGGTCGTGGTCGACGAACTGACCGAGGTAGGTGAAGCCGGCAGGGATCTGCGACGCGCCGGCGCCGCCCGTGGCCATCGCGTCAGCGGTCCTCCGCCGGCTCGGCTCCCCGATCTGATGCTTGAGCCCGCTCGGGCCCATCCTCGAGAAGCGGAACGGTGGCACCAGGGCTTCTTCGGGCGCCGCCGGGGTGCGATCCCGGCCTCCGACGGTCTCACCGAGGAGCCCTTCACCGATGACGAAGTAGGTCTCCGAACCATGCTTCTCCATGGCGCCTCCCGTTTGGTCCGATGGCACGGACGAGCCCGCACGTGCACCCTCGAAGGATCGACCGTAGCCGCGCCGTGAGCAGCGGCATATCGCCCCATCGGGGGTCGTGCAGGCGAGCTAGTCATATCCGCGTAGCCATCGGTCCCACCGCTTCCGGATGCCTGGCGGTCGAGTGGTTCGGGCGTCGGAAAAGGCGAAAAGCCAGATCTATGGAGCTGGGTTTCTTCGCTGTACCGGAACGGATGTGGGCCGAGCCGGCGAAGGTGCGCTAGGCTCCTCCTGCCTACGAGGGAGGTGCCGCATGGCGGAGACCACACCGGCGATGTTCGAACGGCGCGCGTCTGGACTCGTGAGGGAAGCCGGCACGCTCGACGTCCTGATCTACAACGTCAACTTCGTTTCGCTGGGGCTGATGGCCGCCTTGGTCTTCCTCTTCTCCACGGCCTTCTACCCGGGCGCCAACCTGTACCTGACGGCGATCCTGACGTTCGTCGTCGTGATCCCGACGAGCCTGGTGTTCGCCTTCTTCGCCGCGTCGATGCCGCGCTCGGGAGCCGACTACGTCTATGTGAGCCGCGCGCTCCATCCTGCCCTCGGGATGATGTCGAGCTGGAACAACACCGTCTGGTGGTTCATCTACGGCGGCGTCCCCTCCGCGTTCTTCGCCCAGTTCGGCCTCGCGCCGCTCTTCTCCACCGTGGGCCAGATGGCGGGGATCTCGTGGATGACCGAGCTCGGGACGTGGTTCGCATCGGAGTGGGGGACGTTCATCGCGGGCAGCGCGCTGATCGTGTTCCTCGTACTCGTCTTCTCGAGAAGCCTGCGATCGTACTTCCGGTACCAGAACACCGTGTTCTTCATCTCGCTGATCGGGATCGGGCTGGTCGCGCTCGTGTGGCTGTTCAAATCCAAGGAGGCGATCACGGCCTCCCTCGGCGATGGTCTCGGGGAGGCGAGCTTGCGCGGTCTCGGCGAGGCCGCGAGGGAGGCCGGCTTCGCCGCCGGCGGGCCCTTCAGCCTGAAGTGGACGCTTCTCGCCGGCACCTGGATCTACATCAACCTCGTCTTCAACCAGTCCTCGGCCTACATCGGCTCGGAGGTCAAGCGCGCCAAGAGTCTCCAGCTGTGGTCCATGCCCATCACCGCGACGGCCTGCACCGTCTACCTGCTGGTGCTCCTGGCGCTGGCCGACAAAGCGATCGGCCTGGAGCGCATGGGGCAGCTGTCGGCGACCCAGGGCCTGATCTTCACCCAGGTCGCAGCGTTCGGCTCGGGGAATGTGGTGATCGCCCTCCTGATCCTCGTGCCGTTCGTCTTCCAGAGCTACACGTGGTTGCCGGGTCAGATCACCAACGCGAGCCGGAACTTCCTGGCGTACTCCCTGGACGGGTTGATGCCGAAGTGGGTCGGCGAGGTCCACCCCGAACACCACACACCGGTGAACGCTCTGATGCTTGTGGGCGCTGGCTCGATCGCGGCCCTCGCGGCATTCGTCTGGATCCCCGAGTTCGCGACGCTGGTAGGGATCTTCGGGTTCATCCTCGGATTCCTCCTCGTCTCGCTCGCGGCCGTGGTGTTCCCGTACCGGATGCGCGACGTGTTCGAGGCCTCACCCGTCCGCTGGCGCGTCGGTGCCGTCCCGGTGGTGAGCATCGTCGGGGGGCTGTCCGTGATCGCGCTCGTCATCATGGGGTGGGCGTTCCTCACCGACCCGAGCGCCGGATTGAACGGGCGGCCCGGCTTGGTCTGGATGAACATCGGGATCTTCGGTTCCGGGCTCGTGATCTACCTCCTCGCGAGAGCGGTACAGCGGAGCCGAGGCGTCGACATCTCGAAGGCGTTCCAGGAGCTGCCCGTCGAGTAGGGGAACTCAGCCGGACAGTTCGAGGGCCACGGCCCGGCAAGGAGATCCGTCAGCGTCCCCGTCCAGGCGAAGCGGGAAGAGGCAGAGCAGCGGGTCCTCGAAGTCGACGGCGCCCAGGTTCGCCAGGTTCTCGGCGATCACGCCGCCGGCGCCAAGGAGCAGGCGGTGGACGTCGAAACGCGGCTCGCCGTCGCCCACGAGCGTCTCGTCCGGGCTCAGCGCGTCGATCGCGAGTGTGCGCACCCCGAGCTCGACGATCCTCTCGCACGCTGCGGCGGACAGATACGGGTGATCGAAGTACCTCTCCGTGCCGTAGTGGCGGTCGGACCAGCCGGTGCGGAGGACGAGGATCGTCCCCGGCCCGAGCTGCTCGGCGTACGGGTGGAGCGCCTCCCAACCGATCGGCTCGCGGTCGTCCTGCTGCGTGACGTCGGCGATCAAGGCCGGCCCGACGAACAGGGCTAGATCGAGGCCGTCGAGCCTCTCACCGCCGGCGAAGAAGTGGAACGGCGAGTCGACGTGCGTACCGCTGTGTGAGCCCAGCTCCAGCGCGAGGACGTTGTACCCCTCGTCCTCGATCCGCGTCGCGGGCCGGAACACCACCTCGGGGTCACCGGGATAGACCTGGGTGCGAGGATCGAGCGGGAGCGAGAGGTCGACGATCCGGCGCGGGCGCATCAGGACCTTTCGAGGTCCCGTGATCTGCCCGCGCTCAGTCATGGCTCTCCACCTCCGGGAGCTCGTACCATCGCACGCGCTCGCCGATCAGCGCCCGCATGCGCCAGCGTCGGGATTTCGGTGCACGCTCGGCCTCGCGCTCGAGGAGATCGAGCTGTTCGACCGCGTCCAGTGGCGCGCCGGGAGGGATCAGGCCGCGCCCGTCGTTCGCCGCGAACGGACGGATCCTCTCGAGGTTCCCGGTCACGGTCCGCCACCAGCCCCAGTCG
>JALZDC010000447.1 GCA_030862755.1 Actinomycetota bacterium | reverse complement strand
GCGACCCGCAAGAGCTCAACCTTCGGTCCTCGTGCCCGGCATCCGACGCACGAACGCTCCGGCTCGCGCGCCACGGTCCCTCATTCCCCGGCCGGCGTCTCCGCTGGCGCCGCCTCGGCCAGCGACTCTGTGACCGAAACAGGCTCGGCAGCAGCTGGTTCGGCACCCGCAGCTTCGGTCTCGACCGGCTCGGCTTCTACGGGTTCGGCCTCGTCGGGCGTGGGTTCGGCCCCGGCGCCCGTGGCCACCTCATCCACGGTTTCCGCCTGCGACTCATCGGGCGCCGCCACTTCGGCGGCGACCGCCGGCGCCGGAGCCGGCGGCTCCGCCGCCTGGCTCTCCGATTTGATGTCGATGCGCCAACCGGTCAGCCGGGCCGCGAGCCGGGCGTTCTGTCCCTCCCGGCCGATCGCGAGCGAGAGCTGATAGTCGGGGACGATGACGAGAGCGGTCTGCGTGTCGGGGTTGACCGTGACCTCTTTCACCTTCGCCGGCTGCAGGGCATTGGCCACGAACGTCGCCGACTCGTCCGACCACGGCACCACGTCGATCTTCTCGCCCCGCAGCTCGTTCACGACCATCCGAACGCGCGAGCCCTTCGGGCCCACACACGCACCGACCGGATCCACGGCCGGTTCGTTGGAAGCAACGGCGATCTTCGAGCGATGCCCGGGCTCGCGAGCCACGGCCATGATCTCGACGATCCCTTCGTTGATCTCCGGGACCTCCAGCGCGAAGAGCGACTTCAACAGCCCCGGATGCGTCCGCGAGACGACGATCTGCGGACCCTTCGTGCCACGACGAACCTCCGTGATGTACGCCTTGAGGCGCTCGCCGTGCCGCAGCGGCTCCGACGGAACCTGCTCGCCCTGCGGGAGCAACGCTTCCACCTTGCCGAGATCGAGGAGCGTGTACCTGCGCTCCTGCTGCTGGACGATGCCGGTGACGACGTCGCCCTCGCGGCCGGCGAACTCCTCGTAGGTCATCTCCCGCTCCGCGTCCCGCAGCTTCTGGAAGATCACCTGCTTGGCCGTCTGGGCGCCGATCCGCCCCTTGAAGTCGTCGGTGACCTCCACCTCGGACTCGGAGATGACCTTCATCTCGAGCCCCGGCTCATCGCTGCCCTCGAGCGGCGGTACATCGACCTCTTCGAGCTCCTGCTGCCACATCCGGAGGTCTCCAGTCTCGGGATCGATCACGGCGCGGAACCCGACGAACTCGTCGTCCCCCTCCGGATGCTCCTGCCTCCAGTGGGCCTTGTACGCCGACGCCATCGCCTCCTCGAGACCGTTCAGGATCGTCTCGAAAGCGATCCCCTTCTCCCGCTCGAGCTCCCGCAACGCAGCGATCATCTCGGCGTTCATCGGTCGCTCCCCTTCAGCTCCGCGTCCCAGTCGACGACGGTCCTGGCCGCGGCCACCTCGTCGAGAGCCACGCGTCGCTCACCCTCGAGAGCAGCGATCCGGATCTCATCCTCCTCGGCGGCGCGCAGCTCGCCTTCGAGCACGCCTTCGTCGGTCTTCACCCGTACCCGCTCCCCGACGGCGCGACGGAAGTCCTGCGGGCGGCGCAACGGCCGCTCGATCCCGGGAGTCGTCACCTCGAGGGCGTACGGACCGGGTTCGAAACCCTCGAGGTCGAGCCGGCGCGACACCTTCCCCGAGAGCTGTGAGATCGAATCCAGGTCGACGCCACCGTCCCGGTCCACCGTGACGCGGAGGATGTGCCTGCCGCTCTCGCGACCGAAGGTCACGTCGACGAGCTCGAGGCCTTCGCCCTCGATCACGGGCCTGATCAGTGCCTCCGCGTCCACGCTCCCTCCTCTCGCCTCGTCGGCCGACGTCGTCCCTCGAAAAAGAAAGTGGGCGGCGAGCCCACTTCCGGCCGTGCACGTCGTCGTCGACCAGCCAGTATAGACAGGGACCTCGGTATCGAGGCTGGCGCCGGGGCTCAGGGGACCTGGCTGAGAAGATCGGTGACGGCTCGTGAGGCCTCGGCCAGGGGAGTCTTCGATCGTCCTCCCGTGGCCCTCACCTTGAGATCGACCGTGCCGCCCTCGAGACCCCGCGAGCCCACCACGACCTGCACCGGATACCCAACGAGGTCGGCATCGGCGAACTTGACGCCCGCCCGCTCCTCACGATCGTCCAGGACGGCCTCGATGCCTCGCTCTCCGAGCTCCCGGTAGATCCGCTCCGCTTCCTCGGTGACCGCCGGCGCGTCGGCATTAGCCATGATCACGGCGACCTCGAAGGGCGCGAGGAGCTTCGGCCAGATCATGCCGGCGTCGTCATGGTGCTGCTCCACCACCGCCGCCATGATCCGGCTGATCCCGATCCCGTACGACCCCATCACGTAGTGACGTTGCGACCCGTCTTCGGCCTGGTAGGTCGCCCCCAAAGGCTCCGAATAATAGGTCCCGAGCTGATAGATGTGACCGACCACGATCGAACGTCCGATCTCCAGCCGTCCGCCGTCGACCGGACAGCCGTCGCCGTCGCGGATCTGAACCAGGTCCTCCCAGCGATCGACGCGGAAGTCGCGATCGAGGGTGGCGCCGGTCACGTGGACATCCGGCCGGTTCGCACCGGTCGCCCACTGGGCTCGCCCGCGGATGGATGGGTCGGCGAAGATGGTGACCTCGGAACCCAGCCCCTGGGGACCGACGAAGCCTTTCGCGAAGCCGGACCGCGCGAAGTCATCGTCCTCGAAGCGGCGAACCCGCTCGGGGAAGTGGAGGCGGCCGAGCTTCTCCTCTCCCACCTCACGGTCGCCGGGTACGAGCACCGCGACCGTCCGGCCCTCGACGTCGAACAGGATGCATTTCATCGTCGCCTCGGCCGGGACACCCATCTGCTCCGCCATCAGGTCGATCGTCACCGCCCCCGGCGTCTCGACCTCGGTGAGCGGCGCTGGATCGGCGTCGGCCGCGGGTTCGGGTGCGCGCGGAGTGGCGGCCTCGGTGTCCGCGAGGTAGTCGCCGTTCTCGCAACGGACGAAGAGATCCTCTCCAACATCCGCCAGCGCCATGAACTCGTGGTTGATGCCGCCGCCGATCGTTCCGGGATCCGCCTCGACGATCACGTAGTCCAGCCCGAGGCGGTCGAACACGCGCTTGTACGCCTCGTACATCCCTCGGTAGGACTCGCGCATCCCTTCCTCGTCGCGGTCGAACGTGTACGCGTCCTTCATCAGGAATTCGCGTCCACGCAGGAGCCCGTACCGGGGACGGAACTCATCGCGATACTTCCATTCCACCTGGTAGACGTTGACCGGCAGATCCCGATACGACGGGAACTCCTGCTGGACGAGCGGAGCGACGACCTCCTCCTGTGTTGGGCCCAGCAGGAACTCGCGCCCGTGGCGGTCCTGGAGCCGGAAGATCAGATCCCCGTACGCCTGCCAGCGGCCCGTGAGCCTCCACGGCTCGGCAGGCAGGACGATCGGCATGCGGAGCTCCTGGGCTCCCGATGCGTTCATCTCCTCGCGCACGACCCGTTCGATCTTGTCCATCGTCCGGAGCCCCAGGGGCATCGAGGTGTAGATCCCCGCGGCGACCTTCCGGATGAAGGCGGCGCGCAGGAGCAATCTGTGGGAGGGAACCTCGGCCTCGGCCGGATCCTCCCGGAGCGTGCGCGCGAACAGGCTGGATGCCCGCATGGAACGGACAAGGATACCGGCGGGCTCGCGCCGCTCGTGGCCTAGGTGTCCGTGAGCGTGGCGATCACCTGTTGCCAGAGACGGGTCCGTGG
>JALZDC010000441.1 GCA_030862755.1 Actinomycetota bacterium | reverse complement strand
ATGCGACGCATCGCGGCCGCCCGATCGAAGGCCGACAGTCCGGACCATCCCGGCCACGCGTCGTTCGCCGCCCCGATCGCCCGTCGGACATCGATCCGCGTGCCCTGGGGGATCGAGCCGATCACCTCGCCTGTCGAAGGCGACGTGGCGTCGAACGTCTCTCCGCTCCCGGAGGCGACCCAGTCGCCGCCGATCAGCATCCGGTGCTCGTCCGCCATGGCCTCTCACCCTACCCAGGGACGCGAGAGGCGGCTCCTGGAGGCCGCCTCCGCGAACCGCGTCGATCCCGGTCGCTACTCGACCGGGATCTCCTTGTGGATCGCGCTCAGGTCGATCCCCTGGCTCTTGCGGACGACCTTCGCCCCCACGTAGACCACGAGCGCCAGTAGATACATCGACCCCATGAACACGAGCGAGTCGGGATCGTTGATCGCGTACAGGTCGTTCGTGAACCAGTGATACAGGTTGAAGCCGAGGAACACCGCGGTGATGAAACCCGCCACGGTGATGAGCGGTATGCCGGCGACCTTGTACCGAGCCATCGGAGAGCTCTCGTACAAGCGCTTCTTCCTCCACGGGAGGATCATCGCCGCGATCGCGGAGCCGAGGAACGTCACCGCGATCACGAGCGTGGCGTCCAGGATCCACGTCTTGAATGTCGAGGTGTAGGCGTAGAACGCGCTCACGACCAGAGCCGGCACCAGCATCAACACCAGCGCCCAGACCGGCACGTGGCGCCGCTCCGACACGTCGGCGACCTTCTCCGGCAGGATCCGGTCGAACGCCGCCGCGAAGATCACCCGAGTCGATGACAGGAACAGCGTGCCGGCCCATCCCAGGAACCATGCACCGAACGCGAGGATGAGCAGGGCGGATATCAGCTCGCTGTGGAAATAGAAACTCGCGAGGAGCGGCGGATAGGACCACACGGGGATGGTTGCGTCCCCGAAGCCGTAGACCACCGCCCAGTAGTTGAGGTTCGCGGCGTTGAAGAACTCCCAGCCGAAGAACTTGGCTGCGAGGAGCACGAACACCAACGCCACGGCGACGGTGATCCAGAGGCCCCACATCATCCCGCTCATGACCCGCTTGAAGTCGCTGGCGCCGCGGACCTCTCCGTAGAGCGTTGCCCCCCAGTTCGGCCACAGGATCCAGAAACACAGGAACGGGACGAGTAGCAGCGTCGGGCCGAAGAACGGGCTGAAGCCGAGCTCCGGCACGATCGGCCCGGCGTTGTTCGTGGTTCCCATCTCGATCGTCTGGGTGTACACGTCTCCGCTCGCGCCGAAGAGGTTCGCCGCCTCCTGATTGAAGGCGTCCTGGAAACCGCTCCGGGACCCGAACAGCATCACCAGGAAGACAAGGGCCAGCGCCCCCATACCGATGTAGAAGCAAACCTTCTGCACCCGCGCGTACCCCTCCATGCCGAGGGACACGAGGTATCCGGCAAGCAGGACCGTCACCGCGCACACGAAGAACAAGCCGTTGCTCGACGCGAGGAACTCGCTGACGCCATCGAGCTTGAAGATCGCTGCGAGCGGCTGGAAGACCTCGACGTTGAGGATGTTCCCGTAGATCGGCGCCCAGTACCACAGGATGAACCACCAGCCCGTCACGGCTAGGACGAACGCGATGCCGCCTCCCAGCACCCGGCTCTGCCAGACGTAGTCGCCGCCCGCGCGAGGCATCACCGAGATGAGGCCGGCGTACGTGACGACGAGGAACGATACGAACACGCCGCTGATCAGCAGCGCCGGGAGTATCTGGCCCGTCGGCACGAAGGCCAGCACCGAGAACGCGAAGAACAATCCGAGCGTGACGAAGTTGACCGACATGAACGAGTAGAGGAACGCGTCGAACTTCGACCATCCCTTGACCAGACCGGTCGCCTTGCGGAGGAACAAGGTAGGGGCTTCACCTACCGCTGCCATCTGCAACCCCCTCCCAGAGGTGTCCGAACGGCCGTCTAGCCGTTCACCAGTTGGTAGTTCTTGACCTTCCGCTTCTTCTCGTCGATGTTCACCACCGCCGCCTGGAGGATCCCCTCCTCGTACGAGCTGCCCGGATTCAACGCGAGGGTCTTCCCGATCCGGGCGGCGCCCTTGCTCTCGTGGATGTGCCCGTGGAGCGAGAGGAACGGCTGGAAGTGTTTGATCGCGTCACGGACCGATGTGGATCCGACCGGACGGATCGCCTGGCCGCCCGACACGTACGTCAGATCCGGGTTCAGCGCCGGAGCGTTGTCCAGCTTCGATCCGTACGGCGGGGCGTGGAAGTTGCAGATCGTCATCTCCGGATCCGCGGCCGCCGCGAGAGCGGTGTCGATCCGCTGGGCCAGCTCCGGCTCCTCGGCCTCCCGGAACGTGTTCCAGGGCGTCGGGTTGGTCCAGCCCATCGAGACCATCGTGAAGTCGCCGAGCTGGATCGGATGGTCCTCGTCCCCGGTCTCCACGACCCTCGCGCCCACGAGCACATCGTCGATCTCGAACATGTCGTCGTTCGCGGGGCAGGCGATCACACGGATCCCCGTGCCTCCGAGCTTCTCCTCGGCCATCGCGATCCAGCGCTCCGTGCCCTCGAGCATGACCTCCTTGAAGCGCTTGTCGACGAGGTCCTCGTCCTCCTGCATCGCGACGTATTCCTGGTCCGAGACGCGGATCGGGTAGTAGCCGCGGTTCATCACGCGCTTCTCGAACTCGACGATCGCGTCTTCGGAGTCGAGCGTCTCCCGATGATCCTGGAGGGAGGCCTCCCAGGTCCCGTTGGCACGCTGGACGATCGGGACCATGGCCTTGCCGGTGACGTCACCACCGAGGATGACGACGTCTGCGCCGTAGAACGACCCAGCGTTCAGGAACTTCTTCCAGCAGATCTCCGACCCGTGGAGGTCGGTCACGAAGAAGATCTTCACCGGACGAATCTTCCGCCGCGGACCAGCGGAGCGCAAGCCAGAGACCCGACCCGAGCAACGGGGCTGGTGGAGGCCCTAGTGGCCGACCTCCTCGGGCAGCTGGTACCACTGCACCCGGTCGCCCACCTTCGACCTGAGCTTCCACCTCATCGGCTTGGGTACGTCGTCGCAGCACCCGCGGAGCTGACGGGCCTGCTCCCCGGGTTCGAACGCGCGGGCCTCGGGCACGAGGTCGCTGTGCTCGTGTTCCGCGAGATGCGCGACCTTGTCGAGGTTCATCGTCACGGTGCGCCACCATCCCCAGTCGTCCGCCACGACCCGGGCGACCCGATCCATGCCGATGGTCTTGGGTTCGTCCCCCGGCCTCACCTCGAACCCCGAGAGGAGGTGGAGCACATCGTGCACGTCCTTCTCGTTCAACTCGACCACTTGGAGCTTCGTCAACAGGAGGTCCGCGACGTCGAGGGTGTCGGGCAGCCGATCGATCCTCTCGCGGAACTCGAGAACGTGGCACATGTTCAGTCGGTCCATCACCACATCCACCGACGTCTTGCCGTCAGGGGTCGTGAAGTACATCTGTCGGTCACCGTGGAGGGTGTTGAAGCGCTTGTCGCCGAGGAACCCTCGTGCGGCGAAGAAATCGATCACCTCGCGCTTCTTCGATGAGACGCAGGCGAAGTCCATGTCCTGATCGTTCCTGGCACGGTTCGGGAAGAACGGGCAGAGCAGACGCACGGCCTGCCCGCCCAGGAGCTTCAGTGGGATCCCGCCCGCGTTCGCCTCCCGGACGGCCGCCACCGACTCATCGAACACGTCGCGGGCCGGCGCCTCCATGGGGCGAGCTTACTCCTGCGGCCTCCACCGGGCAGACCGCTGCAACACCGCGCGCCGTGGTGCAGACTTGGCACAGTTCCCAGCGGGAGGGCACCGCGCGTGAAGTCCGTGGGTTTCGACTACGTGATCATCGGGGGTGGATCGGCCGGCTGCGTCCTCGCGAACCGCCTCACGGCCGATCCGTCGAACCGAGTGCTCGTCCTGGAGGCCGGGCGTCCGGATTACATCTGGGACGTGTTCATCCACATGCCGGCGGCTCTCACCTATCCGATCGGATGGCGGTGGTACGACTGGAAGTACGAGTCGGAGCCTGAGCCGCACATGGGCGGCCGGCGCGTCTATCACGCGCGCGGCAAGGTCCTGGGGGGATCGAGCAGCATCAACGGGATGATCTTCCAACGAGGGAACCCGCTCGACTACGAGCGGTGGGCGTCCGACCCCGGGATGGAGACCTGGGATTACGCGCGGTGTCTGCCGTACTTCAAACGGATGGAGAGCTGCCTCGCCGCGTCCCCCGACGACGAGTTCCGAGGTCACGAAGGTCCGCTGGTCCTGGAACGCGGACCGGCCAAGACCCCGTTGTTCACCGCGTTCTTCGAAGCGGTCCAGCAGGCCGGCTACCCGCTCACCGACGACGTGAACGGCTACCGTCAGGAAGGGTTCGCGCCGTTCGACCGGAACGTGCATCGAGGGCGTCGCATGTCGGCCGCCCGCGCGTACGTGCACCCGGTCTCGAGCCGTCCGAACCTCGATGTGCGCACGCATGCGTTCGTCAACAGGATCCTGTTCGAAGGGACGCGAGCGGTCGGGGTCGAGTACGTGCGCGGGAGAGGCCCTGTCCGGCGGGTTCGCGCGGGGGAGGTGATCCTGTGCGGTGGCGCCATCAACACCCCCCAGACCCTGCAGCTCTCCGGGGTCGGCAACGCGGACGAGCTCCGAGCGGTCGGCGTCGAGGTGGTGCAAGACGTCCCGGGGGTCGGCGAGCATCTCCAGGATCATCTCGAGGTCTACGTCCAGCACTCGTGCATCCAGCCCGTGTCGATAGCCCCGGGCCTGAAGCTGTGGCGGAAGCCCTTCATCGGCGCCCAGTGGCTGTTCTTCCGTTCGGGGCTCGGGGCCACGAACCACTTCGAGGCGGGCGGCTTCGTCCGGAGCAATGACGAGGTCGCCTATCCGAACCTGATGTTCCACTTCCTGCCGGTCGCGGTCCGCTACGACGGATCGGCTCCGGCCGGGGGCCACGGGTATCAGGTGCACATCGGGCCGATGTACTCCGACTCGCGGGGCACGGTGAAGATCGTGAACACGGATCCGCGCGCGCACCCCGCCCTTCGAATCAACTACCTGTCCACCGAGCAGGACCGGCGGGAATGGGTCGAAGCGATCCAGGTCGCACGGAAGATCCTGTCTCGACCGGCATTCGGTCCGTTCGACGGCGGCGAGCTGTCTCCCGGGCCCGAGGTGGCGACCGACGAGCAGGTGTTGGACTGGGTGCGTCGGGAGGGTGAGACCGCGCTGCATCCCTCATGCACGTGCCGGATGGGGACCGACGACCTCTCCGTCGTGGACCCCCTCACCATGAAGGTGCACGCGCTGGAGGGACTGCGCGTCGTGGACGCGTCGGCGATGCCGTACGTGACGAACGGCAACATCTACGCCCCGGTGATGATGCTGGCCGAGAAGGCGGCGGATCTGATCCTCGGGAACACGCCGCTCGAACCGGAGAAGGTCGAGTTCTACCGACACGCGGGGTGACCCACCCTCCGTGGACGGGCGTCCGCTAGGGTGTCCGGTCAGCCGAGGCCAAGCAGGAGCAGCCCGCCGACGACCATCCCGATCCCAGCGACCTGGTTCGCAACGACGCGCTCCTTGAAGACGACGATCGAGAGCGTGACGGCGATCAGCGGGAAGACCGCGCTCGCGGCCAGCACGATCGAGATCAACCCGCGGGTCGATCCGATCGAGAAGCTGACGACGCCGACGATGTCGGCGGCGCCGGCCAGCAGAGCGATCCACAGGCCGGCCCCGGGACGGAGCTCCGCGAGCTGGCGCCGGAACGCGAGCGCCAGGGGCAGATAGAACACCACCTGCGAGACCCTCGAACCCCACAACCCGGCGATCCAGCCGGCGCGCAGCGAGATCCAGCCCAGGAGGAACCCCGCCACGCCGAAGCTGATCGACGCCGCCACCGCCCACCAGAGCCCCGGCACGTGCTGGGCGATCCCGTCACGGAGCTTCCTGAGGTCAGTGGAGACGAGTGCGACACCGATCACCGCGATCCCCGCACCGGTCAGCGCGACCGCGCTCGGTCGATCACCCGCGATCAGGATCGAAAGCGTGACGCCGACGATGGCGTATCCCGCGCCGATCGGGGACACGACCGCGACGGGCCCGAGCTCCAGAGCCTTGTAGTGGGTCACATAGGCGAACGCCGCCGCCCCACCGTTGAGGATCAACAGGTCGAGGTCTCCTCGAAGCGGGTCCAACGACGTGCCGGTAGCGACCAGCACGGCGGTCATGAACAGGGCCGACATCGTCTGTCCCGAGATCACCGCGCCTAGCGCACCGATCCTCCGCCCTGCGAGCGCGCCCAGGAAGTCGGCGAGACCCCAGCCGAGGGCGGCGGAGAGACCGAAGATCATCAGGCGCCATCGCGGAACCTGGCGTCACGCCAGGCGATCGCGGCCTTGAGCCCCTGCTCCGCCGTGATGCGGCGGAAGTCGTCGCGCGCGGGAAGATTCGCCGTCTCGATCATCACGTCGAGCTCGGTGTTCACCGCCATCGCAGCGCGGAACCCGGCCACGTCCCACACCCGGTTGACCGCTCGTTTCGTCGTCTGCACCACGAAAGGCTCGTTCTTCGCGATCGATCCAGCGAGCAGGAGGGTGGCGTCGTTCAGCTCGGCGCGAGGAACCACCCGGTTGACGAGCCCCATGCGGAGGGCCTCGTCGGCGGAGACGCGATCCTCTCCCGTGAAGAGCAGCTCCTTCGCCGCGCGGAGGCCCACCACCCACGGGAGGAACATCGACACGACGCCAGAGCCGAATCTGACGTCGACGTAGCCGAAGTAGGCGTCGTCGGCGGCGATCGCGAGGTCGCAGGCCAGCATGAGGTCGGTGCCACCGGCGAGGCAGTAGGAGTGCACGCTCGCGATCACCGGCTTCGGGTGATCGAGGAACTTCAGCATCTCCTCGGTCGAGTGCCTGAGCTCCTCATGCCATCGGCGAGCGTCGAGCACACCTCCGGACGCGTCCTCGCGCAGGTCGTACCCGGCGCAGAAGGCTCTCCCCGCCCCGCTGAGGATCAGGACGCGGACGTCGTCGTCCGCGGCCGCTTCGTCCAGGGCACGAGACATCGCACCCACTAGCTCCCGGTCGAGGGCGTTCAAAGATCCGGGGCGGTTCATGGTGAGTCGCCGAACCGGCCCGACGTCCTCGACCAAAAGGACGGGTTCGCTCACATCGTCTCCCTCCGAGCAGGTCGCGCGGATGCTAGCGGAGTCTCGTCGTCGCAACCTCCCAGGGCCCCGCGCTCGTATCCCCCTTCAGGAGCCAGGAGCGACCGGCCGCCGCTGTCTTGCGCGTTCCCCGGCGGCTGGGATAGCCTCCTGAACCAGCGTTCAACTCATAGCGATGGAGGGTGCCATGGTCTTCCACCCGCGCGACCCCGCCTATCGGAGCTTCTCGAGACGCGACTTCCTCCGCCGATCGCTCGCAGCGGGGGTGGCCCTGCCCACGTCGGCCGCGATCCTGGCCGCATGCGGTGGCGACGGCGTCACGCCCACGCCCGATGCAGACGAGGACACGGTCCCCCGCTTCGGCACGCCGAGCGACCCCATCACGCTCCAGACCTACGAGGACAACCCCCCGATCGACTCGAACCTGGAGCCCGAGGACGGCCCACTGGTCATCTACAACTGGGAGCAGTACATCTGGAAGCAGGTCCTGAAGTCGTTCGGCAAGAAGTACGGCGTGGAGGTCAAGTACGAGACCTTCTACAACATGGAGCAAGCCATCCAGAAGTTCCAGAGCGGCGAGGTCGACTACGACGTCTTCTTCCCGACGATCGACTACCTGCCGAAGCTGGCAGCAGCCAAGCTCATCCAACCACTGAACCACGACTACATCCCCAACGCGTCGAACCTGTGGCCTTCGTTCCGGGATCCGTACTACGACAAGGGGATGCAGTACTCGCTCCCCTACACGATCTACCACACCGGGATCGGTTGGCGGACCGACATCGTCCCGGTCGAGGCCCCAGACCTGGAGTCGATGTCGCCGAACCCGTACGAGGTCTTCTGGAACGCGGAGTATGCGGGAAAGGTCGGGATCTACGACGCCTACCGTGAGGCGCTCTCGCTGGGGCTGTACCGCGACGGCGGGAGCGACACCGACCTGAACACCGACGATCCCGCGGTCATCGCGTCGGCGAAGGACAACCTGATCGAGCTCAACGATCTCGTGGGCGTCAAGACGACGATCGACGGTGCCTACGCTGGGATCCCAGAGGGGAAGTTCGGCCTTCACCAGGCCTGGTCCGGAGACATGCAGGCAACCCCCTGGTACACGTCGAGCCCGAAGGAGGAGGCCGGCCTCCTCCGCTACTACTGGCCGGCGCGCGGCGGGTTCGGCGGGACGATCGACAACGACCTGTACGTGGTCCCGACGAGCGCGAAGAACCCGGTGCTCGCGCAGCTCTTCCTGAACTACATGATGGAGGAGTTCAACGCGATCAAGAACTGGAGCTGGGTCGGGTACCAGGTGCCGTTCACCGCGGTGAACCCGGACACGATCTTCGAGGAGAGCTACCCGGGCCTCGAGGGATGGTTCGTCTGGGACTACAAAGGGCACTGGGACAACCTGAAGTCCACGCTCGTGACGCAAGAGGACTTCGACATCGGCAAGCGCGCGATCGGGCTCCCGGTCGACGTCGACTCGCTCTGGCAGGACGCCTACGCGGAGTTCAAGGCCGGGGCGTAACCTCCGGAACATGGGGACACCGACGGGCGGGGTCGTCGGGCAACGACGCTGGTACTACCCGGTGCTCGCCGCGCCCGGGATCGTCTGGCTGCTGCTGCTGTTCATCCTGCCCTTCTACGCGATTTCGGCGGTCGCGTTCGGAACGCGGGACCAGATCTTCGCCCTTCCGATCCCGGCCTGGAACCCACTCGAGTGGCAGTTCGAGACGTTCATGGCCACCGCCGCTGAGCTGACCGTCTCCGGCGGCGTGCAGTCGCAGTTCCTCCGCACCTTGGTGTACGTCTCGATCGCCGTCGCCACGTGCCTCGTCGTCGGCTACCCGGTCTCGTACTACGTAGCTCGCTACGGAGGCCGGCTGAAGGTCCTCCTGCTTACCCTGATGATCGCTCCGTTCTGGATGAGCTACCTGATGCGGATGCTGGCCTGGGTGAACCTACTGACGGTGAAACCGGAGGACCCCGGCCTGGTGAACCGCCTGTTGATGGCTACGCCGTTCGTCGGCGACCCGATCAGCTGGAGTTCGGGCAGCGTCTCGCACCTCACCGTGATCCTGGGCCTGGTCTACGGCTACATCCCGTTCTTCATCCTGCCGCTGTATGCGGCCCTCGACCGGATCGACCGGTCTCAGCTGGAGGCGTCACGGGATCTTGGGGCTAACCCGGCCTGGACGTTCTTGCGGGTGACGCTGCCGCTGTCGAAGCAGGGGATCCTGGCTGGAGCCGTCATCATCACCCTGCCGATGTTCGGTGACTACTACACGCCGAACCTCATGACGGCGAGCCCGGACAACACCATGATCGGCAACGCGATCGACTTCTCTCTGCAGGGAGGTCAAGGCCAGCAGCCGAAGGGCGCCGGCCTTACCCTCCTGCTCTCCGCGTTCATCGCAGCCCTGATGGTCTACTACCTCCTCAGCGTTGCCAGGGCGGGGAGGGAGGCCCAGCGATGACGACCGCGGAGGTCGCGCTCGAGCGCGAGGCTGCGGCCCCGCGCACCGGCCGACTCCGGTCCTTCTTCTCCAACCCCTGGGGCAAGCCGCGCTTCCTGTCGGTCTGGACCTGGCTCTACATCATCTGGACGATCGCCCCGGTTGCGATCGCCGTCCAGTTCTCGTTCAACGACGGACGCTCTCGGAGCACCTTCCAGGGGTTCAGCACACAGTGGTACCAGGCGATCTGGAACGAGGCGACCCCCAACTTCGACGACACGCTGCTCCCTGCCCTGCTGCAGAGCCTGAAGCTGGCCCTCCTCACGATGCCGATCGCCACCGTGCTGGGTGTGGGCCTCGCCGTAGGGCTCGCCCGATGGCGAGGCCGCGGCGCGGGCGCGGCCAACTTCCTGATGCTCTTCCCACTCGTCACGCCCGAGATCGTGATGGGCGCGTCGATGTTCCTGATCTTCTCGAACCTCTACCACATCCGTTTGGGCACCACGGCGCAGCTCCTTGGCCATGTCACGTTCTCGCTGTCCTACGTCGTGATAGTGACGCGGGGCCGTCTGTTCGCGATCGGGCGTGACTACGAGGAGGCTGCAATGGATCTCGGTGCATCCCCGGCAAACGCGCTCAGGCGCGTGCTGCTCCCTCTCCTCGCGCCGGCGATCCTCTCGAGCTTCTTCATCGTCTTCGCGATCTCGATCGATGACTTCGTCATCAGCCAGTTCCTCTGCGCGCAGGACTGCACCACGATCCCTATCAAGATCTACAGCGCGGCCCGCAACGCGGGGAACCCGAGCCTGAACGCGCTCGCCACGATCATGATGCTGTTGTCGCTGCTCTCGATCACCGTGGCGGTGCTGATCCTCCGCCGGTTCAACCGGCGTCAGGGGACCGGCCGGTCGGCGGTCGAGGACTTCGCTCGCTTCGAGATCTGAGCCGGCTACCGAAGCGCCTGCGCGGCGGCCGTGAACCCTTCCTCGGACACCTCGCCGTGCGGAAGGACGCGCAGCGCCTCCCGTGGGAGGTGGACGGAGACCGCCGTTCCCTGCTGGAACGGCAGGGTCTCGCCCTCGTTCTGCAGCAGCGCCTGCAGTTTGTCGCCCGGCGCGAGGTTCAAGATCACCTGCATCGTGGAACCGACGTAGACGACGCGCTCCACCATCCCCGGGATCCTGTTGGGCCCGCTCGTGCCAGCGTCCTCGAGATCGACCCGCTCCGGGCGGATCGA
>JALZDC010000389.1 GCA_030862755.1 Actinomycetota bacterium | reverse complement strand
TTCCCACTCCTCCCACGCGCGCGCCGGCCGTGTCGCGTCGAGACTTCTTCCGCAGGTCCTTGATCACGTCGCTCCTCGTGTTCGCGGCGGACTTCGGCGGCGCGTCGATCGCGTTCCTGTGGCCCAGCCTGAAGGGCGGCTTCGGGGCGTTGATCGACGCGGGCCCGTTGAGCGAGATCAAGACCGCCGTCAACTCGGGCGAGCCCTTCTACGTGGGAACGGGCCGCTTCTACATCGTGCCGTACAACGGCACCCCGAAAGGCGACATCGATTACACGAGGGAGGGTGTGGCCGGCGAGGGGATCATGCCTCTGTACCAGCGCTGTGTGCACCTCGGTTGCCGTGTTCCGTTCTGCGGCCAGTCGAAGTGGTTCGAGTGCCCGTGCCACGGTTCGAAGTACAACCAGGCCGGTGAGTACAAGCTCGGCCCGGCCCCCCGCGGGATGGACCGCTTCCACATGGAGATCTCCGGCGGCCGGGTGATGGTCGACACCTCCGAGGTGGTCCTGGGACCGCCCCGCGGCACCGACACGATCGACCAGCCACCGCAGGGCGCTTTCTGCGTGGCGCCGGGATAGGAGCCGAGAGCGATGCTCGCACTGTCGACGGCGGCCGGGATCGGGCTCGCGGTCGCTGGCGCGCTGATCACCGTTGCCGCCATCGCCGGGCTGGCGCTCCGGCAACGGACCCGTGAGACGGGACCGGACATCCCTGACGCGCTGAAGCCCGGGCCATCCGACGCCGCACTTGAAACGCCTCTGCTCCAGAAGCTCCAGGGGTGGAGCGTCGTCATGCTGGCGTTCTTCGTCGTGTGGATCCCGGCGACCTGGATCTTCGAGCCGTCGACCAACCTTAACCAGGAGCACGAGCTGAAGGAGCTGGCCCTGGAACGCGGAGAGCGGGCGGTCCTTCCGTTCTCCGAGGAGAACCAGCTGGGTGTGGGATGTGTTCGCTGTCACGGTCCGGAACTGACCGGAGGGATCATCACGCTCGGGGATGGATTCGCGTTCCCGCCCGACCTCAGCACCGTGTGCGGCGGCCCGAACACCGGGCACGCGGCGATCTACTCGACCGAGGACATCTACCAGGTGATCTCGGAGGGCCGGCCCGCCGCGGGCATGCCGTCGTGGAGCATCCGGTTCGAAGGCGCGCTCGACGATCAGCAGATCAACGACATCGTCGTGTACCTGGTGGAACTCTCCTCCGAGAACGTGCCGTTCGAACAGAACGTGTGCCTGAACGAGGAGGCCTCGATCGCGGCTCTCGAGACGGCGACGACCAACCCCAGGGACCCGTGATGGAGACCTGTCTCGGTTTCGGCGTCGACTGCGGGACCCTCGCCAAAGGCGCCGGCGTGGTTCTCATGGCGTTCATCCTCTTCGTGGGGAGCGTGTACCTCATCCTGACCGCCGTCCTGGGCCGCTGGATGGGTTACCTGGTAGTGATGGTCGCATTCTCGGGGTGGATGATCCTACTCTCCGCCCTGTGGGCCTTCGGCTTCTTCTCCCAAGGTCCGGACACGCCCGTGAATCTCGGTCCCCGCGGAGCGGAGCCCAGCTGGATCCCTCTCCTCGCATCCACCGGAGAGACGAGCAGCCGTTACGAGGCGTTCCGCAGCTACCCGGGTGAGCCATGGAAGGAGCCGGCGAGTGATGCGAGCGCGGAGGTGCAGTCGGTAACCGGCATCGTGACCGACTTCCTCGCCGAACAGGCCAACGAGGAGCTGGAGATCCCGCACACGGACCCGAACGCGGTGACAGGCGTCGACTTCGCGGTCGACGATCTGCATTTCGCGACGGCCGGTGGCACGGAGCTCGCGGTGGCCCAAGCCCACTTCCTCGACGGCGGGCCACTCTGGACGGTGTCCCTCTATCACGACGAGGGGAGCGTCCCGAGGTACTCCTACATGTTCCTCGCCGGCTCGGTGATCCTCTTCGCGATCCATCTGCCGCTGCTGGACATCGCGGAGCGCAAGCGCAAGGACTTCCTCACGGGGGGGGCCGCTCCCCCTTGGTACGGACCCGCGTGATGGGAGCTCGGCGGATGCGAGAGGAGGTGGGAGCGTGATCGGACAGGTACCACTCCTCGATCAGGGAAGCATCCAGTTCATCCTCCTCGGGGTGATGATCCTGGTCGTCCTCTTCGTGCTCTGGATCACGATCGCGAAGTAACTCTCGCGGCGCACGAGCGTCCGGACGGCCACGGACGATCGGCAGCTTCCTCACCGAGTCGGAGCGAACGCCACCGCCCTGCCGTCCCGTCGAACGTCGGCGAGTGCCGCCTTGCGCTGTTCGTAGTACGCGAGGATCTGCAGCTCGACCGCAAGATCCACGGATCGGACCGATACCCCCGGCGGGGCGGTGAGCGGGGCGGGCGCGAAGTTCAGGATGGACCTGATCCCCGCAGCGACCATGCGATCACCGACGTCCTGGACCGCCGTCGCGGGCGTCGCGATGACGCCGATCGCGACCGCCCGATCTCGCACCAGCTCCGGGAGGGCGTCGAGGTGGGCGACCTGGATGTCCCCCACGCGTTCGCCCACCTTGCCTGGATCGACGTCGACCAGAGCGGCGACGCGGAATCCCCGAGCACCGAAGCCCCTGTAGTTGGCGAGGGCGAGCCCCAGGTTCCCGATCCCGGCGATCGCGATACCCCAGTCCTGGGTGAGTCCGAGCTCCCGACGGATCTGATGGATGAGGTACGCGACGTCGTATCCCACGCCGCGAGTCCCGAACGAGCCAAGGTGGGAGAGATCCTTGCGGACCTTGGCGGACGTGACCCCGGCTGCCAGGGCCAGGTCCTCGGAGGACGCGACTACGATCCCCTCCGCCGCCATCCCGCTCAGTGCCTGGAGATACCTCGGCAGCCGCCGGACCGTTGCCTCGGGGATCGACCGATCCCTCACGGCCGATCCCCCGCTCATATCCCGGAGCCTAGTCGAAATCGGGAGCCCGTTCACAAGTGCACGAGCGGCTCGCGCCGGTCACTCAGCCCACCAATCTGGCGAGCTTGCCGGCATCGACGCTGATCTCGAAGGCCTCCTCCCCGTCGACCTCGACCACGGGGATCCGGATCCCGTACTCGAGCTCGAGCTCGTCGTCGCCCTCGATATCGACCTCCGCGAACTCGAATCCGAGCCGTTCCCGCTCCCACAGGAGCGTGTCGCGAGCCACATCGCAGAGGTGACACCCCGGGCGGGAGTACAAGACGACCCGGTGCATGGGGCGATGGTAGCGTGCCCCGCCGAGAGACTTGGCACCCATGAGAGACGGCGACCGGGAAGACCTGGAGCTTCACCGGCGCCTTTCTGCCGGCGACCGAGGGGCGTTCGACGAGCTCTACCGCCGGTACTCGCCCACGGCGTACGGGATCGCGTATCGACTGACCGGACAGCGCCTGCTGGCGCAGGACGCCGTGCACGATGCCTTCCTCGCGCTCTGGCGGGCACCTGAAGCGTTCGACGCGGCCCGCGGTGCGTTCAGGAGCTTCTTCCTGTCGCTCGTCCACCACCGGGCGGTCGACACGGTCCGGCGCGAGGAGCGGATGCGCGCCCGACACGACCGGGCAGCGAACCTCGAGCCCGCCGTGGACGAAGACCCTTCGGAACGCGTCGTCGACGAGGACTTCGTAGCGCGGCGACGGGGCGAGGTCCGAGACGCGCTCGCAGACCTCTCGGCAGAGCAACGTCAGGTGCTGGAGATGGCCTACTTCGCAGGCATGACCCAGGTAC
>JALZDC010000388.1 GCA_030862755.1 Actinomycetota bacterium | reverse complement strand
GCCTACCTCGACATGGGACGACCTCCGTGATGGAATCGAGCTCGGGGAGTCCACCGAGGGAGGGAGCCGCATGCCTGAGTTCATGGACATCCATCGGGATATGAAGGGGATCACGCCACAGCAGCTTCTCGATGCGCATCGTGCGGACGTGGAGATCCAGGACGAAGAGGGCGCGAACTTCATGAAGCCGTGGGCGGATCCAGAATCGGGACTGGTTTTCTGTCCCTCGGAAGCGCCGGGTGCCGAGATCGTGAAAAGGGTCCACGCCAAGGCCGGTCATCCGGCCGACGAGGTTTATCCGGTTCCCGTCCAGGCGTAGCGGTCGCGGACCCAAAGCGCGCGACATCATGCGACCGGTGGCACGCCGCGCCCTCCTCTTGGTGCTGGTCGCCGTCCTTTGCTCGTGTGCGAGGGCGGTCGATCCTCCGTCGAGCACGACGCCTGCGCTGCGATCGCGGCGCACGCCTCCTGCGGACATCGACGCGGCCAGGGTGCTGGCGCGCGGTGGAGCGTTGGTGGCCGTCCCCCGCGAGCCCTCGCTCGACGTTCACGCCGCGCCGGGAGCGGAACGTCCCTACATGCACCTGGATACGGATAATCCCTGGGGGCAGCGCCTCCGGCTCCTCGTGATGGGCACCGCGACCGACGGCGGCGACATATGGCTGCGCATCCAACTCCCGATCTGGCCGAACGGACAGGCGGGATGGATCGCTGGATCCGACGTTCAGCTCGCCGAGGTCGCCGATCGGGTCGTCATCGATGTCTCCGAGCGGAGGCTCGTACGGATCCGCCAGGGCGAGCCGGTGGCACGGCTGCCGATCGCCGTCGGCTCCACGGCGACGCCCACTCCGCCGGGTCGATACTTCGTGTGGGCCAAGGTCGACACGGACCGACCGTCCGGTCCCTACGGCAGCTTCATCCTCGGCCTTTCCGGGTTCTCCGACTCGATCGAACCGTGGAAGGAGTTCCCGGGCGAGCCTCGCCTCGCCATCCATGGGAGCGACGAACCAGGCGATGCGGGCCGGGCGATCAGCAAGGGCTGCGTCCGGGTCTCGAACGCCCTGCTGCGTCACCTCCGCGACGTGCCGATGGGCACGCCTGTGCTCATCCAGGCGTAGAGCACTCCCACGCGGAAGATCGTCTTGCTTCCAAGTCGCGGCTCTTGACGGGAGCGGACGGAGAGCAGTACGCAGCCGTCCAGGACGACCGGAGTTTGCCACCCTCGCCTCGAGCCCGCGCGAGACCGCGAGGCGGTGGGCGCGTGGAAGCCGATCGTTCGTGGTAGCGTGCCCGGCCGCGTCGGGATGGGAGTTCATGAGGGGCACCAGGATCGCGGCGGTCGTCTTCGCCATCGGGCTCGTCGTCCCTGCCTGTCAGCGTGAGGGGACCGGCGGGACGGCCGCCGAGCCGCGAGCCGGGTACGGGATGATGGGGATGAGCCCTCCGGCTTCCCCGGCTCGAACCTCCCTGCTCGGTCCCGAGACCTTCCCCTGCCGGCAGGCAACGGGGAAGGAGGCTGGCTATCAGAAGTACGGGGTCGGCCGGATGCGACGTGGCGGCCTCGAGCCCGAGGAACTCGAGCCGGACCACATCGTGATCGACGGAAAGGGAGTCAATTTCCACGGGATCGGTCGCGTGGTCGATGGGGGAACGATCGAGATGGAGATGGACGAGGACTACTTCGGGCCCACGGTCCTGAAAGGCCCGGTCGGAGCGACCGTCACCATCGAGCTCGAGAACGAGGGCTCCCGCCCGCACAACTTCAGCGTGGCGGGGCAGGGCATCGACCTCAACTGCGGCGTCCGAGCACGAGGTGAGGTGGAGGTCGTTTTCTCCCGCACGGGCGTGGTCGCGTTCACCTGTAAGTACGGGGCCACATCGGGTATGCGGGGGGCCCTGGCCGTCAGGTGAGCCACGGGAAAGAGTGGGTGGGCCCCCGGGGACTCGAACCCCGAACCTGCGGATTAAGAGTCCGTTGCTCTGCCAGATTGAGCTAGAGGCCCGGCGCAGTCTAGCAACCGGTGCCGCCAACCACGTCCGGGTGGCGCGATGTTTGCTGGCCCTCCGAACTGGGGATATGTCCGACCGAACCCCTGATGCCGCGGAGGCGGCACGAACACCGAAGGAGGCGTTCATATGAGCATGACGCCGGAGCCTCACCATCACGAGGAGAGCCACCCGGTCCGCGACCCTGAAGGCGGAGGCGGTCTCGTCGGATACGCGGCCATCAAGTACGTCGCGATCGTCGCGATCGTGATCGCGATCCTCGTCTTCCTCGCTCTGTACCTGATCCCGGCGCTGACCTAGCCGACAACGAAGAGAAGGAGCGAAGGGATGCTGGCGACCCTATCGAGCACCTTTGCTGTGCTGGCTCAGGCCAACGAAAGAACCACCGATACGATCCTTTGGATCATCGCGGCGGTCCTCGTGATCGCGGGCATCGTCGGGATCGTCCGAGGCCAGGTCATCTGGGGCATCTTGCTGATCGTCGCGGGACTGCTGGTCGGTCCCGGTGGCGTGAGCTTGCTCGACTGACCGGACCTCGATGGAGCGAGCGGCCGCGGCCCCGAAG
>JALZDC010000364.1 GCA_030862755.1 Actinomycetota bacterium | reverse complement strand
CCACGGATCCACCTTCGAGGGTGAAGGTGGGCTCCTCGGCGTCCAGATCCTGCACCCAGACCCCCGCTCGATCCCCGATCAGGCCCGCGTACGCGAACGACCTGCCGTCGGGCGACCACAGGGTCATCGTCTGAGCGAACTGTCCGAAGAACGGCAGGTAGTCGCGCAGGTAGGTCGGGCTGGGGACGAAAGCCGGCCCGATCGGGTTCGTGTCCCGCCCGCTCCAGACATGCCACCGGTGCGTCGTGGGATCGTCCCCTTCCGCCGGGGTCATCAGCAGGAGTCGTCGACCGTCGGGACTCCACGAGAAGGCAGAGGTAGGACGATCGGTGACCGTGCGTGACAGTGCCGAGTCGATCCTCACCACCGAGACCGTCCCGAAACCCTCGCCGGCGTCGACGCGGTAGGCGATCCGGTGCCCATCCGGGCTGACGACGAACTCGATCGCACCCCGGAAACGGACGAGTTCTGTCTGCCGGGTGCCGTCCCGAACGACCAGGAGCTGACGATCGCCGTCCTGCACCGCGTACACGAATCGACCGTCCTCGAGCCAGACCGGTGCGTGGAACGCCCCCGGCCGGTCCCCGATCGGCTCCAGGTTGCCCGCGAGGTCGAGCGTCCCGAGTGTGTCTGCGCCGACGTGGATCAGGAGCCGGTCGCCCTCCGGTCCCCAGGAGAGGTAGAAGGGCTGCCCGACGCCGAGCGTCGTCGCGACGGGTCCTCCGTCCGCGCCCGTGTCCGCGACGCCCATGCCGACCGCGTCGCGGAAGCTCCCCAGGTAAGCGAGCTTCGAGGAGGTGGGGTCCCACAAAAGGAAGAAGGTCGCCGTGTCGACGACGACCTCGCGTCGTCCTGTTCCGTCGGGACGGATCGTCACCAGCCTCGAAGAGGCGGGAGGCCCCGAAGTTTCGATCTCCACCCACGCCACCAACGCTCCGTCCGGCGACCACACCGGCTGTCGGGTCTCGCGGTCCAGATCCTCTTCTCCGCTCAACGGGATCCCAGCGCCGCCGTCGCGATCCACCGTCATGATCCTTCCATCGTCCATCTGCACGAGCAGACGATCGCCCGCGATCCCTCCCGGGAACGTGCCGAGCGACGGCAGCGCCCCGGAAGGCCCCTCGGGGGTGCCGCCGGTGCAGGCGGTCAGAAGGGCGACCATCGCGATCAACGCGGCGCGGCGACGCACCCTCATCCCCGAAGCGTACGCCCGGAGGAGTGCGAGGTGTCGTGGGATACTGCGCTCCATGGTCTCCGAGCTCACCCTCCGGTACCTTCGGGCCCTCGCCGACCTCCCGCACGATCGGGAAGCATCCCTCTCCGAGCTGGAGACCTGTCTTCGCGACGCGGACACCCCGGGACCCATCGAAGGCCCCACGCGCGGCCGCGTGCTCACCACGACGTTCGGTCACGGGCTGGACGGGATCACGAGCGGTCTCGGCCACCTGTGGATGCCGTGGAAGGGCAAGACGTTCGACCCGGAGGCGAAGGAGGGCCGCAACATCTTCACGAGCGGCTTTCGGCCCGTCCAACGGGTCCTCTGGCCCGGCTACGACTTCGACTACCCGCAGGGGCACGGGCGGTACTCGACCTTCCCGTTCACGACCTGGGAAGGCCCGAGCACCTACACTCCCGGCGGGACCGACGTCCTGAAGATCGACTACGAGCATCCGCAGAGTCCCTGGCTGATCCGCGACATCCTCGACGAGCTCGTCCGGATCGACGAGAACCTCTACCTGGGGCAAGCGTTGCTGCGGATCCGGAGACGTCTGCACCGCGTTGCCTGGTTCGAGCTGAGGATCTAGCTCGCTGGTCCCGGGCGCCGACATCCGCGGCGGGTGGCCCGTCAGGGCCGCATCGAAGATCGGCAAACCTCGTTCCCCGAAAGGCGCCGCAGATAGGGCGTCCTCCGTGAGCTCGAAGCGGCGCCCGGCCGGCCCGGCGATGCCCTTGAGCCGACGTTTCGCCTGGTCGCGCCGGGCATCGAACTCATAGCCCCCGGTGCGTCGGCTACCCCAACGTCCCGGCGACCGGGCCGCCGCCCCGCGGATCCACCTCGCGGCCCAGGCGAGGAGCGCCCAAGCCCGGACGGTCAGCACCAGGATGGGCACCACGCGAACCACGGAGGCACGATAGCCTGTGCGGGCCACGCCAAGGGGTGGGCCACGGGATCGTTCCGGGGGAACAGGAGGAAGGCCATGACCGACAGCGTCTATCGGGTCACCGAGGTGATCGGAACCAGCGCCACCTCGTGGGAGGAGGCGGCCAAGAACGCCGTCGAGACCGCGGCAAGGACCCTCCGAGATCTTCGCGTCGGCGAGGTCGTGCGGTTCGACGTCACGATCGAGAACGGCAAGGTGACCAACTACCGCGCGCGCGTCAACATCTCGTTCAAGTACGAGGCCTGATCGATGCAAGGCTCCGGGCTCGACGTCGATGCGCTGCGCGAGGAGATCGAGAAGCTCATCCTGCTGGAGGAGGTGGCCGAGCGGCGCCAGCGGATGATCGAGCGACGGCTCGACGAGGCGACCGAGGCGGGCATCGCTCCGGAGACGATCCGGAACGAGCTCGGGTTGTCGAAGGAATCGATGAGGAGGCTCCTGGACCAGAAGACGCCGGACCTCGCGGAGCGCCTCGGCATATCCGAGGAGACGGCCGGCAACCTGGCTCAGCCGATCGGCTGACGTCTCGTCGGACCGGTCTGACCCTCGCCACCTTCATCCTGCGCTTGGCGCTTCCTCGCTCCGGAAGTCGTCGGTGGTTGCGAAGCGTTCCGGCGATCAGGTGTCCACCAGGATCAGCAGCGCGGCCATCCCTCATCACGGGTGGTCTGGATGCACACTCACGCCCTTCCGAGGATCGATGCGGCGTGGGAAAAGGCCGCGGGCCTTCGGCCCGCTATCTCGGTGAGGACACCGGGGGCTTCATCTCCTGGATCCTCGAGCGCCGCGACCGGTAGGGCGAGTCTCCCGCGACCACGACTAGGCCTGGAC